>JACDEC010000328.1 GCA_013816645.1 Planctomycetota bacterium | reverse complement strand
CTCAAGCGCCAGGCGCGCCGCGAGCAGTCCCCCTGCCACCAGGCGCCGACCTTCGGCGCGGTGTGCGCGGCGCTGGGCATGGCACGGATCGATGCCCAGCGTCTCTACCTGTTCCTGCACCTGCGCGGTCTGGTCTCGAGCGCGGTGCGGCTGAGCCTGATCGGCCCGCTCGCCGCCCAGGCCCTGCAGCACCGCGCGGGCGCGATCGGCGAGCAGGTGCTCGCGCGGTGCGCCGACCTCGGCCCCGAAGATGCGGCCAGCACCGCGCCGCTGCTCGACATCTACCAGGGCCACCACGATCGGCTCTATTCCCGGCTGTTCGGCTCGTGATGTATTCGCTTTCCCGTGTTTCGGATCCGGGCGCCAGCGCGCGTTCTCTTGCCAGCCCCCAAAGGGGGCGACAGAGGCGTTGCTCTGCAACGATGGCCGCGATCAGCAACGCCTCTGTCGCCCCCCTCGGGGGCTCGGAAAAATACTCATCGGGAATCCGGGGGCTCACGCCCCCGGCTACGGTCTGCCGCCCCCGTTGGGGACTGGGTTACATCTATTTGGGAATCCGGGGACTCACGCCCCCGGCTAGGGTCTGCCGCCCCCGTTGGGGGCTGGGTTACATCTATTTGGGAATCCGGGGGCTCACGCCCCCGGCTACGGTCTGTCGCCCCCGTTGGGGGCTGGATTTCATCGATGCCGGTGGCCATCGCCGCCGACCAACCAGCAGGAGCTCGTCGATCATGATCAAAAACTTCAGGCCGATCGTTGATGGCCGTGGCCACGACCATGGCCACACCCACGAGCACCTCGACCATCCCGGGCACTTCGCGCAGCGCGAACGTCCGGTGCGCCGCGATTTCTCGCAGCGCGCCTTCACCGTCGGGATCGGCGGACCAGTGGGCAGCGGCAAGACCGCGCTGATGCTGCAGCTCTGCCGGGCGCTGCGCGACAGCCACGCGCTCGCCGCGGTGACCAACGACATCTTCACCAAGGAGGACGGAGAATTCCTGGTGCGCAACCAGGCGCTGCCCGCCGAACGCATCCGGGCGGTCGAGACCGGGGGCTGCCCGCACGCCGCGATCCGCGAGGACATCACCGCCAACCTGGTCGCGCTCGAGGAACTGCACGCGCGCTTCGCGCCCGAGATCCTGCTGATCGAGAGCGGCGGCGACAACCTCGCCGCCAACTACAGCCGCGAGCTCGCCGACTACATCATCTACGTCATCGACGTCGCCGGCGGCGACAAGGTGCCGCGCAAGGGCGGACCGGGCATCACCCAGTCCGACCTCCTGGTGATCAACAAGACCGACCTCGCGCCGCACGTCGGCGCCGACCTCGCAGTGATGGAGCGCGACGCCAAGCGCATGCGCGGCGACGGGCCGACGGTCTTCGCCCAGGTCAAGCACGGCGGCGCGGTCGACGTCATCGCCGCGCACATCCTGGCCGCCTGGCGCGCCGCCTGCCCGCGCCCGGGGTGATCACCCAGCGGGCCATCGCGCTTCCTCGCATGCGCGCTGGCCGACCGCTATCATCGACGTCGCGGCGATGAACACCTCGATCGGGTGCAGGTCACCGATGCCTGCGCACGATCACACCCTCCGCCCCATCAATTGACTTCCGCAAAGGAGACCAGGTATGGGCGTCCTGGCACGCTCAGCGAACCGGTGTGCTCGAAGGCCGCCTTGCCGTCTGCGCCGAGCCCGCCGAACAGTCGGTCGCCCCACGAAATGATCGGGGCATAGAGATAATTGCGCACCGCACCGCCGGCATAGTCGGCCACGGCGAATCCCGAGGCCCCGCGCGTATCCCAGGGCAGGATCGACACCGGGTCGATCAGCCGACGGTCACGCAGGCGTGCGGTGATCACCGGGGTCGAACCGGCCTGATCGACCAGCACCACCTCGGCATCGCCGCGGCAGGTGATGAACAATCGTTGGCGTTCGCCGCTGTGCCGGCCGAGGGCGATGCACGTCGGATTGCGGCCGATGACCAGCGAAGAACGGATGGCCAAACCGCCAGCGGCGGAGAGCACGAGCAGGCGGCCGTCCAGCGTGCCGATGAAGTAGCGATCCTTCATCTCGACGGGCTCGGCGTAGCCGGCGGCCAGCGCGTTCGGCTGCGCTACCGTCACGACCGCCCCGACCCGTGGCTTGGCGGCTGGGGCCTTCTCGAAGGCGAACGGCCACTGGTCGGCCGCCGGACCCTCGTTCTTGGTCTCAGTCCAGCGATCGCCGAAATAGGTCTGGCCGTAGTGCTGATAGAGCGGAGTGAGATCGATCAGGCAGGCCTTCGATTCGGCGCGCGACACCACCAGCGCGCTGCCCGCGGACGCGGCTCGATGGTCGCTGTCGACGGCTTTGGCCCAGCGCTGGCGTACCGCCGGATCATCGACCCGCTCATTGCTGACCGGGGTCGCCCAGCGGAAGCGCGCGACATCGCTGGTGGTCGCGATCGCGCTGGGCACGCGCACCGACTCGGGCAGGTCGATCAGGCCAAGCAGCTTCAACCGCGTGTAGCAGCCGGAACTCGGCATGCCCGCGTACCACCAATTATGGACGGGCAACGCGCGGGCCTCGAGCGCGACCACCGCGAGCTGCGCGTTGCGCGTCTTGGTGTCGATCACGGTGATCAGCGCGAACTCGTTGTTGGGAGTCAGCGCCACCGCAGTCGGCACCTTGCCGACCGGCAGGGTGGTGGTCGGGAAACGGTCATCGTTGTTCCCATAGCCAGTGGCTCCGATCAAGCCGTTGGCGAAGACCAGGATCGCGCAGTTCGACCACGACACGTTGGAACGCGCGAGGGCGACCGGGCGCGGGAGCGCTCCGCCCCCAGCCTCCCGCCAATCGCCGCGGACGAGCGCCGGGTCGGGTGCGGCGCACCACCAGTCCCCCCTGGTCGGGTTGAGCAGGTACTCGTGCCAGAATGTACCGCCGCCATGGTTCTCGTGATTCGACCAGCAGAAGCGCACGCGGTCGATGCCGAGCACCTTGTGGTCGCTGGGCACGAACAGGATCTGGCCTCCCATCCCGGTCCAATCGACGGCGTCGCTCGACTTGGCTTTGGAGAGATAGACACCGGGAACAGGCCGCTCGAAGATCTCGTCGCGCGGCGCCGCCTTGACGCCGGACGCGAAGAAGGATGCGGCAGGACCGAGACGACGCTCGATGTCGCGCGGCTCCTCGCCGGCGAGCACATGCAGGACCGCGGACAGCTGCGGGTGGCCCTTGGCATCGAAGAGCGCCTTGTCCCACTTGAGCAGATTGGCGGGGTCGCCCAGAGCGGCGGCTTCGTCGCTGGCGCCTTCAGGAACCGTCCCTGCGGCGGCGCCTTCGGGAGATGCGGTCGCGGCGGGTGACGGTGCAGTTGCCGCCGCAGTCGGCACCACCGTCTCTGCGGCTCCCGGATCCCGCACCCGCAGCGTGCTGAGCAGGTTCCGCCAGTCAGGGTCGCGGTCGCGGCCATTGGCGATACCGAGTCGGAGCCACGCGGCGAGTACCGGCGCCGGCGCATCGGCGGCGATCTGGCGAGCCAACTCGTACAGCGCGCGATCGTCGACCAGCTTCCAGGGCAAGGTGGCATCAGCGCCGCCCGCGCGCAGCCGAACCATCGCCGGGTCGGCCCCGAGCACGGTGGTGTCACGATACTGCACGGAGACGATGGTCACCGTGACGGGCCTGGGCAATCCGTCCTCCGCGCGGCTGACCAGGTAGCTACGCACCGCCTCACCGTCTTCACCGGCCGCGGCGCTCAGCATCAGCAGCGATAGGGCGAAGATCCTCGCCCAAGGGCGACGTTTGGTGGCGGGCGCTTCGCGTGGAGAAACGGGCGAGGTATCGTTGATGGGCATGGGATCTCGCAGTGTGTGCGTGGTGATCCATACGGCATGGCGGCACCCACCGTTGATCGCTCCGCCGCACGCCGCCTCCAGCAGCGCCATCGCTTCGCCGCTTAACTGAAGTGTGGCTGTTCGACTGCCGTGAACGGAGGTCACAACCGATTCACTCCACCATTTCGGGAAGCCGCCACTCGAGAATCCCGCACGAGCGCTCCGGGGCGAGCTCGACGACCAGGCGGATCCGCGTGGTGGTGACGGGAGCGAAGCGCACCACCGAGGGATGATGGGTTGCGAAGCGGTCACCGGCGCGCTGATAGTCGGCGTCGAGCGCGACGGCCTGCCAGCGTTCGGTTGGTGCATCCCACCATTCGAGGTGGAACGCCCGGGGCATCGCGCAGCCGCCGCCCGCGGCGCTGTCATCGAACCACAGGACGTCGCTGCGCCAGAAGGTCTGCGGCGAGTTGAACGTATAGGCGATCCACTCCTGGGTGCCCTTATGTCCCCACCAGGTGAAGCGCGGGATGCCCTGGTCGCCCGATCCGCTGCCGAGGCGACCGTCGCGCACCGCGTCGGTGGTGTCGTTGGGGTTCACGTACGAGCAACTCAGCTCGGCGGCGCCGAGCCGGCCGCGATCCAGCGGCCGCGCGCAGGCTTCGGCGGTCTCGGGGATCATCACCGTCATCACGCTGTCCTCGTCCGGGCTGCGGTTGTCCCACAGCGCGTACGGGATCAGCGTGAGGTCGGTCGCCGAACCGTCGTCGGCGCGCGTGCCG
>JACDEC010000327.1 GCA_013816645.1 Planctomycetota bacterium | reverse complement strand
AGCCTCAGGCGCTGGCCCCCGCCGCACCCGAACCCGATCGCGCCACGGCCAGCGCCCTGCTGCGTTCGGGCCCCGACAGTATTGGCAGCACTGCTAGCCCGGTGATCGGCAGCACTGGTGGCCCGGTGGTCGGAGATTCCCGCCCAGAGGATTTAGTCCAGGCCACCGCGAACGACCCGCGCATCACTCCGCTCGGCAATTTCCTGCGCCGCACCTCGCTCGACGAGCTGCCCCAGTTCCTCAATGTGCTGAAGGGCGACATGTCGATCGTCGGCCCGCGGCCGCATCCGCTCAAGCTCAACAACAGCTTCGCGCAGGGGGTGCGCGACTTGATGCGCCGGCATTACGTCAAGCCTGGCATCACCGGCCTGGCGCAGATCAGCGGCTCGCGCGGCGAGACCCGCACCGAGGACGACATGCGCCGTCGCGTCGACCTCGACCTGCGCTACATCCGCGAATGGTCGCTGTGGCTCGACCTCAAGATCGTCTTCCTGACCGTCTTCAAGGGATTCATCAACAGACAGCCCTAGGTCCGATCGCGCCAGCAATGCGAGCGGCAAGCGCCGGGCGCGATCGCGCCCGGTGTGCCGGCGCCCCGCCGGCGCAGCCGCCAGGCCGCTGAGAGCGACTCGACCCAGCAGCGTGGCCTGCCAACAGATGACGGCGCTGCGCGGCGTGGCCGGATCTGTCTTCGACGCGACGCGACGCAGGGCGCACGCGAGTGCGCTCATAAAACAAGACAGCCGCTGCGTTGGCAGCGGCTGTCTTGACATCCCGACGATGAGGTTCGGCCTACTTGTAGGTGGCCTTCATCGCCACGCCCTTTTTCGCCGACTGGTCGGCGAGATCGAGGATGTGGATCGGGCGACGGGCCCATTCCGCGGTGATCACCAGGGCTTCGCCGGTGGTCAGGTGCGCGGCGATGTTCTTGTAGAGCTTGTCGCCCTCGCCGTTGGGGTGCTTGCCCTTGGTGGTGACCACGTCGCCGTCGGCGCCCGGAACGATCAGGTGCCACTGCGACCAGTCGATCAGGAACGTGCCCTTGGTTCCGCTGACTTCGACGAAGCCGGCCTTGGGATTGGCATCGAGCGAACTGATGGTCAGGTCGATCCACGCGCCGTTGGCGAAGCGCACGACCGCCTTGCCCTCGTCCTCGTTGGTATCGGCCTTCCACTTGGTCTTGTCCGCCCAGTGCCCGCGCTTGGCGTAGCCCGAGACCTCGGTGATGTCGCTGTCGATGAGTTGCAGCGCGTACTCGAGGAGGTGGACGCCCCAATCGTAGAGGATGCCGCCCGAGATGGTCTTGCTGGTGCGCCACCATTCGCCGGGCTGACCGTGGCCGCCCATGTGCAGCTCGATGCGGTAGACGTCGCCGATCGCCTTGTCCTGCTTGATGCGCTTGACCGCGTTGAGGATCCAGCCGTCCCAGTGGCGGTTGTGGTAGGTCGAGACCATCACGCCGCTCTTCTTGGCGGCGGCGATCATCGCGTCGCACTCGGCGGTGGTGATCGCCAGGGGCTTCTCGCAGACCACGTGCTTGCCGGCGTTGAGGCACTTCACCGCGAGGTCGGCGTGGGTGTTGTGCGGGGTGATGATCACCAGCAGGTCGACCTTGGACTTGGCGAGCATCTCCTCGACGGTCGCGTAGGTCTCGATCCCCGGGAAGTCGGTGGTGGCGACGGCCAGGCGGGTCGGGTCGACCTCGCACACCGCGGTCGGCGTCATGCCCGCTGTCTTCATCTCGTTGAGGTGCTGGCGACCCATGTTGAAGGCGCCGCCGTAACCGATGACGCCGACCTTGATGGCGGCGGGCGAAGCGTAACGAGGCATGCGAGGGGAGTTCCTGGGGGTGGAGCCGCGGACGTTAGCCCCCAGGCGGATTCCGGCAATGGGCCCGGCTTGGCGTCTTTCTGCCGCTGGCAGGGCTATTCGTCCTTGGCGGCTTCGCAGTGCACCCCGGGGCACAGCCCGTCGATGCGCGACCACTTGCGCAGCCCGCCGCAGATGATCTTGGCGTCCTCCTCGTCGAGGCCGCGCTTGACCACCGCCGAACCGTCGCTGTGCGCTTCCATGGTGATCATCTCGGCGACTTCCAGGCTGACGCCGGCGGCGCGCTGCAGCGCGTAAACCACCACCTCCATCGGCGTCACGTCGTCATTGAAGAGCACGACCTTCCATCCGGGATCGGTGACGATCACCGGTTCGGGCAGCAGCTTCGGCTTGGGAATGGTGGTCGTTCCGGGCATGGCTGGCGTCGCTGCTGGGCGGCAGCCTAGCGAGCGGCGGACCAACGGCAGCCGCGGAGCGGTCGAGGGCGATCAGCCCGTCTCATCGTCGGTACCGGATCTCGCGTCAGCCGTGGAGGGACCGCGATCGATCAGGGACGCTGGAAGGGTGAGACCCGCACTGGGACAGTGATGGTGAGCACCATCACCGCATCAGCGGCATTCGTCCCGCATGCCTTTGCGAATTCGGGATCGACCGGCGCGGATGCAGCTCCAGCCCAGATCTTCATGGCTTCAGCCCAGTCCTTGGGCGCCAGCGGCGCCAGCCAGCCCACGGTCGCCCAGAGCAGGCGCTGCTCGCCGGTCGTCAGGCCCTTGGCGGTCTCGATGAACAGCATGCGCGCTTCGAGTTGGCTCTTGGTGCCTGCGATCGCGTCGAGAAAGGGGCCCCACAAGTCGTTGGTCAATTTGATGCGCAGCGCGGCGAGTTCGGGTTGGCGTTCCGCCGGCACCGTCGATGCGAGTGCGAAGGCCTGCCACTGCGGTGATGAGCCATCGACGGCGAGAGCGCCCAAGCGCGCGCGCAGCTCGGTGCCGGCCTGCGCGTCGGCCATCGCCATGTAGGCGAGCGCGCGCGCCAACGGCGGCTTGCGTCCCAGGTTCTTCCAGTTGGCATCGAGATAGGCGCGGCCATTGGCGGCAGCGGCGATGACCTGCGCGTCGCGCGGCCAGGCCTGCAGGGCGAGGGTCGCCAGCGCGGTCGCGCAGATGTCGTCACCGCCGGGGAACGATCCGTCCTTCTTCTGCGTCGCCATGATCGTCTGCTGGCGTTCGCGCAGCGGAGCGAATGGCACGCCGATGCTCGACAGGACGCCGGCAGCATTGGCCGCGCGCCAGGCGAGACGGCCCTTGGGCGCGAAATCGATCTTCGCCTGGGTCCCCACCGCCACGGCGCTGGCCCAGGCTGGCAGGTCCTTGCCGATCACCACCACCTCGGGCGCGGTCGGCAGATCGGCGGGCGGCAGTTCGGGGACCATGACGTAGCGGACGATCAGCGCGGTCCCCAGCAGGAAGCAGGCCAGCGACAGCGCACTGCGTCCCGAAGCAAGGATGGACTGGTCGCGCTTGCTGGAGTCCGAGTTGGCGACCGAGTTCGCGACCTGTCCGAGCGTCAGGCTCAGGCGGGTGCCGCATCCATGGCAGAACATGGTGGTCATCGGATTGACCTTGCCGCATTTCGAGCACGGAATCATAGCGTGACGCGCCCTCCCCAGGCGGGCTGGCCACCGACCAGGACGTCGACGGTGTGGGTCCCATTGCCCGGGCCATCGAGCAGCCACAGGCTGCCCCAGCGCGCGATGCGATCGCTCGGCACGGTCTTGCCGTCGATGCGCACTTCGAGGCCGGTTCTCGGCAGCAGCCCGCTGACGGTCGCGATGTGCAGCGCGATCTGACCCGGGCGGGCCAGCGGGGTGCTGACCGCGAGCTTGGCATCGCCTCCGGCGGCGGCGACGCCGGCGACGTCGCCCTCTGCGATGGCGATCGCCAGCGTGAGGTCGCCTTGCAGGGCCGGGGTCGCCTTCTCGAGCAGTTTGCGCGCCAGGGCCGGTTGGCCTTCAGCCAGGCAGCGGCTGGCGATGGCGGCGATCACCGGATCGCTCGGTCGGGCGACCGCGCGATCAACCAGGGCGGGAAGCTCACCGCCGCCAGCGAGCAGCACGCGCTGATGCTCCTCGCCGGTGCGCTGGTCCTCGGGGACCTGAAGCGCGAAGAGCGCGGCCCGGCTGGGCGAGAGCAGCGCGAGTTGGCGGACCACGGTGGCGCGTTCGGATCCCGACAGGTGGTCGAGCGCCCGGGGGATGAGTTCGTTGCTGGTCTCCGGAGCCAAGGCGATGGCGATCGCACGCAGCTGGACGGCTTGGGAATGGCGCGGATGGAGCAGCAGGACCGAGCTGAACGTCGGGGGGATGGCCGCGGCGTCGCCGCTGGCCCAGGCGGCGCGCGCGCGCAGCTGCGTGACCTGATCGAAGAGCGCGAAGTTGGGCGCGAGTCCCTGGGCGACCGGTTCGGCCGCGCCGGGTTCGCCGCGCACCAGGCGTGCGAGTTCACTGGCGATGGCGCCGTCCGCGCCGTCGGGCCGGCTCGACGGGCTCTTGCCGCGCAGCGCCTCGCTGTAGGCCATCGCGGTCTCGATCAGCTGGCGGTGGCGGGGGTGGGCCTCGCGGCGAAGCCGTTCGAGACGGGCGTAGCCGTCTTCGCTGGCGAAGTCGATCGCCGGCAGCACTGCTGCCGGCTCGGCGGGCAGTGTCGCGCTCGATGCGCGCGCGGCGTCGCGTGCGGAACCGGCGCGCCCCGACATCTCGGCGAGGCGGCCTTCAGT
>JACDEC010000326.1 GCA_013816645.1 Planctomycetota bacterium | reverse complement strand
GCGCTGCCGAGCAGGCGCGCCGCGACCCGGAACATGGCGGGCCCCTCGTGCTCGACGATCCAGGTCCAGGCCAGGGCTTCGCCGGCAGCGATGCCGCGGATCGCCGCAGCCGGTCCCATGACCTGCGGCGAGGCAGCGGATTGCGTAACCGTGGGTGCCATATCACCTCCTGGAATGCCGCCGCGGATCGCCGCGTTACCGGAAATGCCAGACCTCGTCCATCGTTCCTCGTCCGCTCGCGAGGCTCGCTCGCCCGGACGAGCGGCATAGCCGCGCCCGGACAAGCCTAGAGACGTCTGAAAACGACGAGGCCGAAGGCGCGCATGGCTGCCTTCGGCCTCGATCAGTCTTCAATTCGGCGAATCAGGCGCGGGCGCGGCCGGTCGCGGCGAAACGAGCCACGACATCCCAGCGGCTGCGCGCCAGGGCGGCGTCGGTCGCCAGGCGCAGATGGTTCTCGATCGAGAAGCTGCGCACCTTGGCCTTGCAGCTGTCGCGCAGGCGGGTGTGTTCGGCCTCCGGAGCATCCGCGGGCAGGCTCTCGATGCGGGTCGCAAGGACCTCGATCGAAGGATGGATGGTCGGGCGGTACGAAGGGTTGCTGCTCATGTGGCTTCCGTGGCGTGGTTGCTGGAGGTGAAAGGTGGGCAGGCGTAGCGCTTAACGCCGCATGGGAGGCTGCGGCGAGGAACTGGCGACCGGAGCATAAGGTACCACGGCGCGCGCTGAAGCAACCCAGCAGGATGGCCGACCCAGATACGGCAGGTCACCGCTTGACCCCGCGCTTTCGCCATTCCGCAGGACGATGTGTACGCTTCAAGCGGCCGTCCGTTCGCATCCCAGCACAATCGTGATTCCTCGAGCGTGGTGATCCTGCTCGACCGCCGCCGCCCTCGTGGTGAGCACCTGCGACGATCAGCTCCGACGAGAACAGCCGGCGGCCGCCGGCACCTGCGCGGACCACTTCGGTAAGCCTGGTCAACGACACGTTTTAGGCACCCCGTCATGCACCATCCCGCCGTGTGGGTTTATCCAGCTGGAACGTTATAATCTCGGTTTTAGAACGTTCCAGTAAGAGGAGATGGCCATGCCCACCTTCAGCAACCCCCGTCCCGGATTCACCCTCATCGAGCTGCTGATCTCCATCAGCATCATCGCCATCCTGATCGGGCTGCTGCTCCCGGCGCTCGGCTTGGCGCGGGCAGCCGCGCGCACCGCGTCGTGCAGCAACAATCTGCGCCAGATCGCCATGGGCGCGACCGTCTACGCGGACAGCAACAACGACTACCTGTGCCCGAACTTCATCCGCCAAGGCGGCAACATCACCAAGTACTTCCAGAACAACATCCGCGACATCCTCGAGGACAGCAGCGGCGCCCAAGCCGGCGCCACCAAGGACGGCGTCTTCCGCTGTCCCGCGACCAAGGCCAAGGGAACGAGTTGGTTCGATCAGACGACCTACGGCAAGAACACCTGGACCGGGATGACCAACCAGCCGCTGTTCAGCTACGAACAAGACTACGTGATGCTCAAGCTGTCGGCGATCCGCCGACCATCCGAGCTCCTGATGCTGGCTGATTCGTCCTTCGACTCGCTCGGCGGCTACACCCGCGATCTCCATCCCTGGATCGGCAACAACAACTACGGCGTCGACTTCCGCCACCGCGGACGCGCCGTGCTCGCGTTCTGCGACGGCCACGTCTCGGTGCGGAGCCGGGAGCAGTTCGGGTACATGCCGACCGACCAGTCGACGGCGCCCGCCTACCCGGGCGCCTTCTGGACGGCGTTCCTGGGTGGCGCCAACGCCGACCCCCTGTGGTATCCGCGCGTTCCCTGAATAACGGCCTCGGCCAAACAGCCGAGGACCATGGACCGCCGCTCAGCGGATCTTGAGCAGCTCGACCTCGAAGATCAGCGTGGCGTTGGGCGGGATGTCGCCGCCAGCGCCGCGCGCGCCGTAGCCGAGGTTGGCGGGGATGACCAGCTCCCACTTCGCGCCTTCGCCCATCAGCTGCAGGGCTTCGACCCAGCCGGCGATCACCCCGTTGACCGGGAAGGTCGCCGGACCGCCGTGGCCGTACGAGCTGTCGAACTCGGTGCCGTTCACCAGCGAGCCCTTGTAGTGCACGGTCACCTGGTCGGTGGCCTTGGGCTTGCGACCAGCCCCGGGCGTGATGACCCGATACTGCAGGCCGCTGGGCAGGACGGTGACGCCGGGCTTGGCGCGATTGGTGGTCAGGAAGGTGGCGTCAGCGCTCATGTGCGGCTCGCAGGTTGATGGGGATGGGGTCGCCGCCGAACGGCGTCGCGACAGCATGGGCCCGCGGACAACCTGGCAACGCCGATCGCCGACCGCGCCCAGCGGTCCGCGCCCCGTCGATCCACGCCGGCATGGACCTGGCGCCGGGCCGCGAGCACTGACGATGCCCCCCTCCGGAGCAGCCGTGACCGATCCGTACCGCGATGGCAACCTGGTGAATTGGGTCGGCGATTTCGTCGGCTCCGACCGGCTCGGACTGTTCCCCGCGGCGGTCCAGGAGATCGCGCAGGGCGCGCTCGAGACCCTGCTGCTCGCCGCGTGCGGCCAACGCGACGTCGAACCGTCGGCGCTGACCCAGGAGGACGTGAAGACGGCGTTGCTCGAACACGTCGCCAGCCTCGACATCCCGGGCGACGCCAAACCCTTCGTGCCCAGCCTGTGCCGCGCATTTCTCGAAGATCTGCAGCGCCAGGGACGACTGGGCAGCGGCAACACCCTGGGCCGCTACGTCGGCGCACTCAAGGAAGCCTTCCTCGCCGCGACTCCGGGAAAACCGACGACCTACCGGCGCGCTGGCAGCAAGATCGGCCGCAACGATCCCTGTCCCTGTGGCAGCGGGAAAAAATTCAAGAAGTGCCACGGCGCGTAAGCGCGCCGGAGAGGACCTCACCGAGACCTGGGAGGTGAGCCGCGAGCATGCCGGCCACGGACAGCTCCGCGCCTTGCCCGATCGGGCGCGTCGGTGTACGCCTAGTACGGAGTCCCCGGCATGGCGACCATCGAACTCGTGTGCGCAGCCTGCCGAGCGACCCGTTCGCTGGTCGATCCGCGTTCTGGTTCGGCTCCGACCTGCGACTGCGGAGGCCGCTTGGCATTGCCCGGCCCGGCGGTGTTCGCCTGCCTGGCCTGCGGCGTGCGCTCGAAGCCGGCCAAGGTCGACCTCGCCACGGTCCGACCGTGCCCGCGCTGCAAGGCTCCACTGGTGGTCGTCGAGGTGCGCGCCGAGCCCGCGCGCGAACCGACCATGGCGACCCTCGCGCCACGACCCGCCTCCGAAGCAGCGACGCTCCCGTTGGCGGATGCCGCTGCCGCCGGCGGCGAGATCGGTTTCATCGGCTGGAAGGGCGAGCCGGGCACGCCAACGGTCACGCTCGCGACCCGCCACGGTGCGGTGGTTCCGGGCGCCGGGTCGCTCGCGCCCGACGCGAACTTCGGTCGCTACCGCATCGTGCGCGAACTCGCGCGCGGCGGCATGGGCATCGTCTACGAAGCAGAAGACCCGGCTTTGCGGCGCACGGTGGCGCTCAAGGTGCTGATCGCCGGGGAAGGCGCCTCGAGCGAAGCGATCGCGCGTTTCGCGCGCGAAGCGCGCGCCGCCGGGCAACTCCGCCATCCCCACATCGTCGCGGTGCATGACGCCGGCGAGATCGATGGGCAGCACTACTTCACCATGGATTTCATCCGTGGCCAGGAACTCGGCCCGGCCGCCGCCAAGGTCGACCTGGCCCAGGCGCTGCACTGGATGCACAGCATCTGCCTGGCCCTGCACCACGCGCACGAGAACGGCATCGTCCACCGCGACCTCAAACCCGGCAACATCATGATCGACGGCAATGGTCGCCCGGTGGTGATGGATTTCGGGCTCGCCAAGGACGTCAACGCGGACAGCTTCCGCTCGCTTTCCGGAGCGATCTTCGGCACGCCGGCCTACATGAGCCCCGAGCAGGCCCAAGGTCGGACGCGAGAGATCGACCGCCGCACCGACGTCTACGCGCTGGGCGTCATCCTCTACGAGTTGGCGACCGGCAAGCGTCCGTTCGGCGGCGACACGCTGTTCGACACCATGCGCGCGGTGATCTCGGACGATCCGCGCCCGCCGATCGCGGTGCGCCCCGGTCTGAGCCGCGACCTCGACACCATCATCCTGCGCTGTCTGGAAAAGCGCCCGCAGGATCGCTATGCGACCGCGCAGGCACTGGCCGAGGAACTCGAGCGTCAACTCGGCGGCGAGGACATCCAGGCCCGGCCGCTGGCTGCGTACGAGCGGATCTGGCGCCATCTGCGCCGCCATCCCGCGCTGCTCGCCGGCGCGGCTGCCGGCGTGCTGGCGCTGGTGGTTGGCGCCACCATGGCCGCACTGCTGCTGGGTGATGGCTTCGTCGACCGCCTCACCCGCGAGATCGCCAGCGGCGACCCCGTCCGGGCGCGCGCCGCCAGCACCTCCCTCGCCGGCCAGCTGAGTGAAGGCGCGCTGTCCGACGAGGACACCGGACGCGCTCGTGACCTGCTGCGCAGCCTGATCGGAGGCGTCGACGCCGAGGCCGAAGGCACCGCCATCGCCGCGCTCGCCGC
>JACDEC010000325.1 GCA_013816645.1 Planctomycetota bacterium | reverse complement strand
AGGGCGGCCAGGGCGGCCAGGGCGGCTATCGCGGCGGTGGCGGCGGCTACAAAGGCGGCGGTGGCGGCTACCGCGGCACCAAGCCGGGTTACAAGAAGCCAGACGGGGACCGCGGCCAGGGCTGAGTCGCGTCTGTCGATGATCGAGCCGCAGTTCGCCGACGAGACTGCCAACGCGCGCAAGGCCGCCGAACTCGAGCGGTTCGCCTACGCGGTGTCGCAGGGCGGCCGCATCTGGTTCGAATCGCGCGAGGGCGAGGGATCGACCTTCTGCTGCTCGTTGCCGGAAGCGGGACCGGAGCAGCTTTAGATGACCTCGAGCAGGTCCTTGAGCGGCAACGTCGGGAACGGCGCGGTCGGCAAGGTCTGGTACCAGTAGGCGACGCTGGCGATGTCGTCCTGCAGAGGCAGGTAGCGTGCGCCCGATCGCCAGCCCAGGGCCTGGATGGTGACGCGCAGATCCTGCTCGAAGCGGATCGGGTCGGGGATGTGCCAGCGGTACATGCCGAAGCGCTGCTGCGACTGGTAGACGCCGTCGGGCCGGATGACCTGGTGCAGGCCGGCGTAAGGCGTGGTGAATTCCTGGTACTGCTTGGTGACCGGGTGCTCGAAGTTGTACGAGCCGCAGAAGTAATCCTCGGTGCCGGTGCCGCAGATCGTTGGGTGGGCGCCGTCGCCATCGAGGTAGAACTTGATCTCGCCTTCGCCCCACCAGCCCACGTTGTTGACGCCCCACGCGAGGTAGGTGCCGACGTAGTGGCCGCGCCCGTGCGCGCCGTCGAGGATGGTGACGACCTGCTTGGAGGGCAGCGGATTGACCCGGCGGAACTGGGCGTGGAAGTACGCGCAATCCGCGGGGACGTCGGTCAGGCAGTAGTTGATCTGGTAGTACAGCGTCATCTTCTCGGTGGCGATGTTGCTGATGGTGATCCGGCAGCGCTTGCGGAACGGCATCTCCCAGTAGCAGTTGAAGGCGCTGCCCGGATTGACGCACACCGCCAGCGAGGTCAGCTGCGCGAACCTGCCCCAGCCGCTGGCGAAGAAATCGCCGATCGGGCATTCCACCGACGGCTGCTCCTGGTCGTCCCAATAGATGCGCAGGATGGTGAAGCGCCACTGACCGGTGGGCGTCATCCAGATCTGCTGGATCGCCCCGGGTCCGGCGATGTCGGCGATGACCTGGGTTGCGCCCGGTTCGATGTGGATGCTCGGCGAGATCTTCCAGCCCGGGCCGAGATCGGCGGCGCAGTGCGCGCCGGTGCCGGTGGTGGCGCAGTCGCCGCGGCCCTTGGCCCCGTCGGGATTCTCGGGGCTGAGCGAGCGGCTGCGCGCCTTCGACAGCCTGGAGAGGTTGCCGAGGTGCATGCCGAGGCCGTCGAAGGACATGAGGAGCTCCGTGGTGGCGCGCGGCGTCGTGCCGGCGGACATCGACGAGCCTAGACGCCGCGCCAGGCCGCGACATGGCGTCACCGCTGGAGGGACTTGTCGGATCTTAAGCTCGCGGACTCCGTCGCGTCGCGCCCGGGGAGGCGCCGTAGCGCTTGTGGAACAGCCGCGAGAAGTGCGGGACGTCGTCGTAGCCGACCAGCGCCGCGACCTCGGCGACGCGCCGGTTGCGGTCGGAGAGCAGCACCCGCGCGCGGTGCAGGCGCAGGCGGATGGCGAAGTCGATCGGGGAGACCGCGAAGTGCCGTTTGAACTGCGCGCAGAGGTGCTGCGCGGAGCACCCGGCCCGCGCTGAGAGCCCGGCCAGGGTCAGCCGCTGGGTGAAGTTGGCCTCGATGTGCCGGCGCACCGCGAGCAGGCCGGGCGGCACGCACGGTCGCGCGCTGCTCGCGCTGCGCGCGGCTGCGCGCAGCAGGTTGTGCAGCAGGTTGCCGACGATGGTGGCGTCCGGATCTCCGCGGCGCTGGATCTCATCGTGCATCGAGACGACGCAGCGATCGACGTCGGCGGGATCGAAGCCGTGGATCGGCACCCCGGTCGGCACCTGTTCGGTGGCCACCAGGCGCTCGACCAGCGCGCCGTCGCAGTGGATCCAGGAATGGCACCAGCGCTGATCCCCGCGGCCGTAGTAGTGGCCCTGGCGCGGCGACCACACCATCAGGAAGGCGCCGCCGACCCGCACCACGTCGCCCTCGAAGCCGACGTCGACGCCCTGGTGGAACGCCATCAGCAGCCAGTCGCCGGTGCCGCGCGGCCGGTCGACCAGGGACGGCGCCATCCATTCGCCCGCGGCGAAGCCGTTGATCCGCAGCTCGCGCGACGCGACCGGCGGATCTTCGTAGAAGATGCGGATGGCGTCGGGAACCGCGCGTCGACCCATCGCAGAGGATACGACAAGACCGGGCGCCGGGGAAGGGCGCGCCCGGCCTCTGCGATACGGCTAACGGCTCACCAGCAGTTCAGCGCCCGCTTGTAGTGGTCGCTGCTCTGCTCGAGCCCGCCGTAGCGGCTGCGCTTGAGCCAGAGCTGGCGGTGCTCGCGCAGCAATTCCGCCAAGCTGGTGCCGATGGCGCGACGCTTGTCGATATCGAGGGGCATGGTGCCGCGGACCTGGCTGCGCGCGCAGGACAACCGCGCCATCGCCACGGCGTGGCGCAATTCGCGTTCGATCAGCGCATCGCAGGCGGGCAGCGCGGCGTCGAGCGCGGCGAGCTTGGCGTCGGCGGCCTGGGCCTTGGCGACCGCGTCCGGGCGGTCGGCCGCGTCGAAGATCGACGCATTCATGTCGCCGAGGAAGTTGACGCCGACGTCGGACTCGATGCTGCCCAGCGCGATCATCCACGCGCCCATCGCCGGCACGCCGAAGACGTGCAGGCCCAGGGCGTGGTCATCGAACGGCCGGTCGCCCGACCAGCAGGAATGAGCGCCGTCGGCGATGCCGGTCAGGGTCAGCGGCCACTGCTGGCGATGCCCGGCGTCGCCCCACTCGGTGTTGAGGAAGCCCTTGGCACCGATCTCGGCGCCTTCGCGGGCCGCGCGCGCCAGGTTGGCGCGGCGCGTCTGGCTGCGCGAGGTCAGCGACCACCAGTTGTTGGTGCCTGGGCAGACCCAGACTTCGAGCCCGCGGTCGCGGAACAGACGGCCGCGCTTGGCGAATTCGGTGCCGCCGTCGTAGCCCCAGACCAGCGGCACGATGTCGGCTGGCAGCAGAGCGGCGATCTCGGGCTTGGCGTGCTCGGCGTCCGACCAGTACATCGGCCGCTTGCCATGGGCGCGCACGTACGACGCGACCGTCGAGACGTGGCGGGTGTAGACGTGGTGGAAGCCGTCCTTCTCGATGGCTGCCTTGGACTTGCCGTGGCCGAGGTCGAACGGCTCGTCGCAGCCGATGTTGACGTAGCCGCCCGAGCAGGTGGGCAGCAGCTGATCGAGCAGGTCCTTGACCAGCGCCAGGCCGGCGGGGTCGTTGGCGATCAGGGTGTTGGGGTCGTGGAACCAGGCGCCGAACAGCAGGTTCACCCGGTCGAGCTCGCCGAGGTGCTCGTAGCCCGGGATCTTGAGCCAGCGTTCGACGTGGCCCAGGCAGTTCTGGTTGGCGGTCAGTGTGATGCCGCGCGTCGCGCAGATGCGGTCGAGTTCGCGCATCTCGTCGGGCGTCATCGGCGACGAGGCGTGCCACACCGCTTCGTGGCCGGCGTAGGCGAAGGTGTGCTCGGTGTAGAGCTGGAGGTGGTTGAGCTTCCACGACGCCATCTTGGCGACCAGTTCGTGCAGGCTGGCCATGGTCGGCACGCGGTCGCGCGAGATGTCGAGCATCGCGCCGCGGATCGGGAAGGCCGGCGCGTCGTCGATGCGCAGGGCCGGGACGCGCTCGGGATGTTCGACCAGGATCTGCGCCAGGGTGGTCAGCGCCCAGCGCAGGCCGGTCGGTGTGCGCGCGGTGATGGTCACCAGCGGCGTGCCGCCGATGCGCAGGCGGTAGCCCTCGTCGCCGTCGCCGCCGTCGCTGGCCAGCGAACAGATGACGTCGGCCTTCGCCGCATCGGCTGGCCGGGCGCGGGCGCCGAGCGTGACCGCGATGATCTCGGCGTCGACGCCGGACACCGACAGCGCCGCGGGCAGGGCGACGTCGCCGCCAGTCAGTTCGAGCGTGCGGGGAGTAGGCAGCAGGTGCAGGGCCAGGGCCATGAGTGTCCTCGAGGGTTACGGCGGCGGGCGCCGATGGTGTGGCGGCTGCGGCCATGCTCTCCCGGACTTGCCCGCGGTGATCGTATCGCGAGCATCGATCCTGACGAAATGTCTGGTAACGATCAGCGATTCCGAGCGGGAACCCCGCTCTTCGACCCCGAGGCCTTCCGCTGCTGGCGGCTGGTCGAGGCGTTTCCCGCGCGCCTGCGCAGCGTGCGGGTGTTGGACGCGCGCGCCGCGGTGGTCGATGCGCGCCTGGATGGGCATCTCCATCCCGAGACCACGGTGGTGTGCTGCATCGCCGGCACCACGCGGGTGGAGACGGCGCGTGGCGGCATCGATCTCGCGCTGGGCGACGCGGTGGTGGTCGCACCGGGCGCCTGGCACCGTCATTCGCTGCTGCGGCGCGACTCGGCGGTCTTCGCCCAGGGGCTGATGGGGCGGCGCAGCGATGTCCTGCTCGCCACCGCGCTACGCCGGTGGC
>JACDEC010000324.1 GCA_013816645.1 Planctomycetota bacterium | reverse complement strand
GAACATCGACGAACGCAGGTCCTTAAGGACTTCCGGACTTCCGGACTTCCGGACTTCCGGACCTGTCTTCGATCCGCCCGCTTATGCCGCTCTGCCGTCGTGAGAGCGGGATCTCGCCGCTGATCAGCTTGCGCATGACCTCGTAGCCTGGGCGTTTACGTAGCCCGCCTCCGCGCGGGTCGACCAGGCCGTAACCGGCGGCGATCAGCTGCCACCAGTACACTCGTTCGACCAGGCCGGTGGCGTAGGCCTGCTGGTAGTAGGCGCGCAGGTAGTCGGCGTAGGCCTCCTCGGACACGCATTCCTTGGCGCTGGTCGGTGCGCTGACGCCGGTCCCGGCCAACGGCCAGTTCGCTTCGGTCAACCACAGGCGGGGGCGGCCGCGCGGGCGCACCCGCGGGCTGAGCGCAGCCAGCGCCCACTGCAGGGCGATCTTGCGCCGCAGGTCGAACCAGCCGTACTGGCGGTTGCTCGGCGCGCCGCGCCGATCGACGTAGAGCGCCGCGGCCACCGCATCGACGCGGAAGCGGCGCAGGTTGATCAGACTGCGCAGCATGGGCAGCGGCTCGAAGTCGATCAGCGACGGTCCCGCGATCTCGATGCCGGGATGCCCGCGACGGACCTCGTCCGCGGCCTCGATCAGCGGGAAGTAGTCTGCCAGGCTGAAGCATCCCCACTTCGCCCGGTTCGGCGCCTGGCCGATGATGAACGAGCGCACCCGCGGGGCGAAGGCGGCGATGATCGCTTCGAGATCGGCGCGCCAACGCCGTGGATCGGCGATCGACCCGCGGTCCTGGCAGATCGCGACCACCACGTCGCGGCCGGGGAAACGATCGACGAAGCGGCGGATGGCAGGGAAGTCGGCGCGCCGCCAGACCGGCGCGCGCACCAGCAGCCGACGCACGCCGAGCTCGTGGACCATGTCCACGGTGGCATCGGGGTGCACATCGTCGCTCACCGCCAGCCCGATGAAGTCGGCGGGCGCCACCGTCGGGTTGATCGGCGCCTGCGGAATCGCGGCCAAGCGGGCCGCGGCGAGCGGCGCGACCCAGGCGGTGGCCACCGCGGTGGCCAGGTATTCGCGCCAGGACAGCCGGTGGATCAGCCGGCGCAGACCGCGATTGCCGATGCGCCGCGGCTGATCGCTGGCCGCGTCCCAGGGCAAATCGATGTGCGGTCGCCGCGAAGCCATCGTCGCAGCATGGGCCCGGCGCAGGACGGACAAGACGGCGTCGCCATCGGCGGGCCGAGGCCGCTCAATGACTGCGCGAGCTCCGCGCAGCCTTCGCCAGCGATGGCGCGCCGGCGATGCTCGGCTATCACCGGTCCATGTCCCCCCTGGCCTGGACCGCGCTGTTCGCCGTCCTCGGTAGCGGCATCGCGGGCGCCTGCCTGGTCTTCGGCATGTCGCGGGAATTGCGCTGGCGCCTGATCGCCGACCTGCCGACCTCCAAGACCACTGGCGTATTCATCGGCTTGGTCGAGCTCAAGGGCACCGCCGAACTCGACGCGCCGTTGCAGTGCCACCTCTGCGATCGTACCTGCGTGTGGCATCGCTGGACGATCGCCGAGCACTGGTCGAAAACCGAGACCGAGACCTATCGCGACGCCCAGGGACGCAGCCGGACCCGCACCAAGCATTCCAGCGGTTGGACCACGGTGGACAGCGGTGGCGATGCACTGCCGTTCCATCTGCGCGACGACTACGGCGCGGTCCAGGTGATCCCGGATGGCGCCGATGTCGATGGGGTCGAGGTGCTGGGCGTCGACTGCGATAGCAGTCATCCCCTGTACTACGGCAAGGGCCCGCCAGGCGCGATCATGCATTCGGACCACCGCCGGCGCTTCACCGAAAGCGCGATCCCGATCGATCAGCCGCTCTTCGTCAACGGCTAGGCGCGCCAGCAACGCGATATCGTCGCCGCCGAGATCGCCAGAGACCCGCACGCACCGCTATTCGTCCTGTCGTGCCGCGATGAGCGCGCGGTCGCCAACGGGTGGTTCTGGAGCGCGATCGTCGCCGAGTGCCTCGGCCTGGCGTTCGCGTTGGGCGTCGGCTGGTTCGCGGCCAATCCACGCACCGACGTCGTGCTGCCTCCCTCCTTGGGAACCTCGCTGGCCGTCGCTGCTGGCGCGTACCTGTCCGCGTGGCTGGCGGGTTGGACGTGGATGGCCTACAACAGCCTGGTCACCCTGCGCCAGCGGGTGCGACAGGGCTGGTCGAACATCGATGTCCAGCTCAAGCGCCGCAATGACCTGATCCCCAATCTGGTCGCGCTGGTGCTGAGCCTGGCGGGGCACGAACGGGAGACCCAGGAAGCCTGCGCTGCGTTGCGCGCGCAGCTCTCGGTCACGCCACCCGGACGTCCAGGACCCGATGTCGCTCCCCTCGCCGGACGCGTCATCGCATTGGCCGAACGCTATCCCACGCTGACCGCCCAGTCCGGCTATGCGCATCTGATGCGCGAACTCGGCGATACCGAGGAGCGCATCGCCCTCGCCCGCGCCTACTTCAACGACATCGCCACCGAGTGGAACACCCGCCTCCAACGCATCCCGGACCGCTTCGTCGCCGCGCTCGGGGCGATGAAACCGCAGCCGTTGTTGTAAGCCCCGATCAGAGTGGATCGCAACCCGCGCCATTGACCCCCACGCAGTCGACGATGCGATCCTCGATCGCATGACGTCACAGTACCTGCGCTTCGCCCTGGTCCTCGGCCTGCTCTCCTCGATCGGTCCCTTCGCCATCGACATGTACCTGCCCGCGCTGCCGGCCATCGGCCGCGGGCTGGGCGCCGACGTCGGCATGGTGCAGATGAGCCTGATGGTGTACTTCGCGGCGATCGCGCTCAGCCAATTGATCTACGGGCCGGCATCGGACCGCTTCGGGCGCAAGCCGCCGCTGTACGTCGGTCTCGGCCTGTTCGTCGCCGGCAGTTGCGGCTGCGCGCTGGCACCAAGCATCGAGTCGCTGATCGTCTGGCGCGTCATCCAGGGCCTGGGCGGCGGAGCCACCCTGGTGCTGCCGCGGGCGATCGTGCGCGACCTGCACACCGGCAACGAGGCCGCACGGCTGATGTCGCTGCTCATGCTGGTGTTCAGCGTTTCGCCGATCCTCGCCCCGCTGCTCGGCAGCCTGGTCATCGCATACAGCAGTTGGCGCGGGATCTTCACCACCGTCACGGTGATCGGCGTGATCGGCCTGGCCCTGGTGGCCGGCGCGCTGCGCGAGACCCGCCCACCCGAGCAACGCGCGGACAGCACCTTGGCCAGCGTGCTGCCGGCTTACGCGCTGCTGCTGCGCGATCGCCATTTCCTCGGCCTGGCGATGATCGGCGCGTTCGGCCTGGCGAGCTTCTTCGTCTACCTCGGCAATTCCTCGTTCGTGCTGATCGAGCACTACGGGCTCTCGCCGTTGATGTACGGCGTGGCTTTCTCGGTGAATGCCGCCTCGTTCATCGGCGTTTCGCAGCTCACCGGCGTGCTGTGCAAGCGCTTCGGCCTGGAGCGCATGGTGCGCTTCGCCGTCACCGCCTTCGCGGCTAGCATGCTGTTGTTGCTCGCCCTGTTCCTCGGCGGCATGGACCGGGCCGACGGCATGGCCGCGGTGTTGTTCGTGGGCTACGGATTCCTCGGTCTGGTCGTGCCCGCGACGTCGGTGCTGGCGCTCGACCACCATGGCGCCATCGCCGGCACCGCGTCTGCATTGATGGGTACGCTGCACCTGTTCACCGGCGCGGTGGTCATGGCGATCGTCGGCCAGTTCCTCGACGGCACCGCGCTGCCGATGGTGGTGGGCATCGCGTTGTGCGCAGTGGTGGCGATGGCATTGGCCTGGGCGACTCTGCGGACCAAGCAACCCGTACTGACCAGCTCCTGACGGCGCACCCGCGCCGTGCACGCGCATACGTTCCCGCGGTTACCGCCTGTTGCTGCGCACGACGATCGTTCCGGACAGTTTATCGTGCCAGCACTGGCGCTTGCCATCCCAGAGCATCCAGAAGTAATCGAGGAATAAGGGGATCATGGAGAGGAAGTAGGCGAAATAGCGGCCGACGGATTGGCCGAGCGAAGGGAATCGCTTGGTCTGCTGGTCGATGATCTTCACGCCCAGCCAGAGCTTGCCCGGCGTCCCGCCGAATGTGATCCACATGCCGATAGAGAGGACGAACGGCAGGACGTAGGAGATGACGACGTCAAAAGGGCCTTGGATCAGTTTCTCGGAGTCCAGGTAGGCGGACCCATAGATCGCGAAACCGAGCAGGAGGGTCAACGGTACCAGCAAAAGTGCATCGATGAGCGCCGCCAAAAATCTGCGCCAGAAGCCGCAGTAGTGCAGGTGTTCATCGACGGCCGCGGGGGCGTCGCTTTGCGGCGCTTGATAGGGATTGTCCACGAGGTCATCCAGGTGTGGGGAATGGTGAGGAGGCTAGTGTCCTGTATCAGAAATGTCTTCCATTTGTCTTGGCCGCGGCGGCCGTCTGCGGCGTTGCGCGAATCTTGCGATCGCGCTGCTATCGCCGCGATTCGCGCGCCTTGCATCCGACCACCGGGGCCGGCGACATCTGAAAGACATTGCTGATACAGGACGCTAGGGAGCGCGCGGCGAATGTCCAAAAG
>JACDEC010000015.1 GCA_013816645.1 Planctomycetota bacterium | reverse complement strand
GCGGTAGCAGCGCTACCGCTGCGTTTCACGCAACGCAGCAGACGGCCGCCGCGGCCAAGCCAGATGCAGTGAATTTCTCGGACAGGACACTAGTTCGCGATGAACACAGCCAGTGGCGTGGATTCGCAGGCCTCGGCCGGCTGGTGACGAAGCCGGCGGTAGACGCGCAGCCGGGCGATGCGCCCGGTGAGCGGGCGGATGAAGGTGCGATCGACGAGGGCGACATCGTTGAGCGACGCGTCAGATGGTTGATCGGCGTGGTCCATGATCCGCTCCCCCCTGACAACGGTCGGCTGAGGGGCGGTGACAGGGGCCGGTTGTCGGATTACGCGACGGGCATGACCCCCACGCGATGGTGATCAGCGCGCTGCGAGTTCGTCCAAATAGTAAGTCACTGCGACTGCGTCGGCCTGCTTATCCCAGTTGTGCACCGCGATGGCATAGATGGTCAGCGGCTTCTCCCAGGACCCGGGGATGCTGAAGTGTTGCTGCTGCCAGGCATCGCCGGTGGCGTCGAAGATCGGCCATTCGATATCCTTGTCGGCGAGCTTCTGCTGGCCCTTGCCATCGCGGAACTTGACGACGACCGGGTAGCCCGGCTTGCTGCCCTTGACCCACATGCTCAGGCTGGTCGCATCCTTGGGCACGGTGATCGCGCTCGAGGGATTGATCACGAAATATTCGAAGCCCTTGCCGGAGAAGCGCACCTCGAGCTTCTGCCCGTTCGGCGTCTTATTGGCGCCATCAGGGACATTGGTCGCGGTGCCGTCGGTCTTGTTCCATTTTTCCGGCACCCAGTCGTTGGCGCCGAACGCCGACAACACGGTGTTCTCGGCGGCCGGAGCGACGCACAGGGCGGTGAGCAGGGCGAGCGAAGCGGCGAGGCGCATGGTTGGTCTCCGACGTCGACAGTGTGGTTGGCCGCGGGCCCAGGCGAGGCGTACCCGGTCGCAGGCTTGGCCGGTTGTGCAGATTTGCCCCGAAGACCTGCGCCCACAAAGGAACGTCCACCATCCCCGGCCGGAACCAGGAATGGTGGACGTTTGTTGGCGGAGCCGGTCGGATTCGAACCGACGGTTCAGTTTTACCCGAACGGGACATTAGCAATGTCCTGGTTTAAACCACTCACCCACAGCTCCACAGCGGAGGCTGGGCTACGATGGGTCGACCCCTGGGAGCGTCAAGCGCCGAGCCCATCCGAGCCGCCCGGTCAGCCGGGCTCCAGAACGGTGGTTCCCCCCAGGATCAGCGCGGACATGCGCCGGTCATGCGCGGCGACCGGAAGTTCATCGCAGCGTTGGCAGGCGAAGCCGACGCCCACGGCCAGCCCACGGTGGTGGGCCAGCAGACGGTCGTAGAAGCCCCCGCCTTGGCCGAGCCGCCGGCCGTCCGGGGCGAAGCCCACTCCTGGGACCAGGAGCAGGCAATCGACCGGCAGCGGCAGACTCGGGCAGCGATCGGGGTCGGGCTCGCGCACCGCGAAGGCGCCGGGAATGAGCACGTCCGGATCGGTCACGCGATGCCAGGCCAGCTGCACCCCCGCCACCCGCGGCAGCCAGACCGCGCCGCCGCTGCGCCAACGCCGGTGATGCAAACCATCGAGCGAGAGTTCGTCGGCGAGGGCGCAGTAGCTGCCGACCTCGCAAGCGCCGCGGGCTGCGATCAGCGCCTCGACCAATGCGACGGTCCGGACAGCTTCATCCGCCGCCTGGGCTGGTGACAATGTCCGGCGCACCGCCCGCAGCGTCGCGCGCAGCACGCGTTTGCGCTCGGCGACACCAGCGTCACCTACCACCGCACCACCTGCGCCGCACCGGGCTCGAGCGCGAGGGGCGCGCGATGCCCGGCCTCGGGACCGTAGACGAATCCGGCCAACGGCAATGCGCGCAACGACACGACCAGCGCGCGATCGCGCCACAGCCACAGCCTGACGCCAGGGGCAGCCTTCAGTCGACAACCGAAGCGCGTGGCCGTCCACCGCCGCAGCGGTTTGAGCTCCACCGCCGAGCACGCGAGCAGCGCGCTGGGCGCTGGGACCAGGAGGCGATCGTGGTCGATGACCGGAACGGTCCCGGTACCCACGTCCAGGTCGTGCCCCCAACGCGCGCCCCCCGAGCGCGCGAGCGGCAAGCCCGCCCATGCCAGCGCCGATTCCTGGACAGCAGGCAACGAACCGCGATCGACGCCGAGCGCCGGACCGGCACCGGCAAGGGTATCGGCGGCCCACTCCACCAGATCGGTGGGGGCGGGCGGTGGCGTGCGGCCGTCGACCAGCGCGTCGACGAGCTCGGCGCGTTGCAGTCCGCTGGCGTTGGCACCCGGGTGGTCCACGCAGCGATGGTCGGGCCAGGATGGCGTGCGACAAGCGCAGGACGGTCAACGAACTGGGCCGCCGCGTGAAATGCGCAGCGTCTCGCATGCTGCCGTTTTGGGCCGCCCTGCTAGCGTCCAGGGACCGTGCCCGGCCTGCTGCCTTTCCTCTTCGCGTTGGTGATCGTCGACCAGGCCGGCCGTTCGCAGCCCCACATCCGCGAACTGTCCTTCTGGCCCCTGCTCGCGCTGGCCGGATGCGCGATCCTGGTCTGGGCGCTGCTCGGCCTGGGCGTCGCCTGGCTGGTCGGGCGCAGTGGCCGTTACCGCTGGCTGGGCGTCTACGACTTGGCCGCCCAGAGCGCGGCGATCGCGCTGTTCGCTGGGCTGTGTTTCGGCTTCGGCTGGGCCAGCGTGATTCCGGGGACGGTGCTCGACCTCCTGCTCTTCGTCGCCTTCATGCTGGTCCACTGGTGGGCCTTCGCCGGCGCGGTGCGGGGTGTCTCGGGCCACCCCTGGACCCGGATGGGCATGGTCCTGCACCAACTGCGCTTCGGCGCCTTGCCCTTGCTGGTCGCGGTCTCGGCGATCGTCGACCTCACCCTGCCGCTGATGCCCTGGATCGAGCAGCACCTCACCGGACTGGCCGGCCTGGCGCTCGGCTGGATCGGGATCAACACCCTGATGCTCGCCATGCTGGTGCTGGTGCCGCCGCTGCTGGTGCGCCTGTGGGGCGGCCGACCGCTGCCCCTGGGTCCGGTGCGCGACCGCCTGCAGCACGCCTGCGACGCGATGGGCGTGCGCGTGCACCAGCTCATGCGCTGGCCGGTGCCGGGCGGCAAGGTCTACAACGCCGCGGTGGTCGGCATGGTTCCGCGTTTCCGCTACGTGCTGTTCACCGACGACCTGCTGCGCGACCTGCCCGAGCGCGAATTGATGGCGGTGGTCGGCCACGAGCTCGGCCATGCGCGCCACGGCCACCTCTGGCTGTTCTTCCTCTTCGCCAACGTGGTCATGGCTGGTTCGATGCTGGTCGACCACCTCGGATTCCGCATCCCCGGTCCGCCGGGGATTCCCGAAGACCTGATCCAGGCCGCGGTCGCCCTGCTCGCGATCGCCGCCCTCTGGCGGGTGATCTTCGGCTTCCTCAGCCGCGCCTGCGAACGCCAGGCCGACCTCGCCGGGGCCGAACTGGCCGGCGACGTGGGGGCGATGGAGGCGGCGCTCAAATCGGTTGCGCGGCTCTCCGGCCAGCCGGAGAATGCGCCCAACTGGCGGCACTACACCATCGCCGAACGCGTCGGCTTCCTCCAGCGCGTCCGCGCCGATCCCCCTCTCGCCCGCACCCACCATCGAACACTCGGCGCCATGCGCTTCAGCCTCATCCTGCTGCTCGTGGTCATGATCGCCTCGCTGGCGATGAATCACTTCTTTAACCCGGTGCGCGCCGCGGGGACCGCCGCGGATCCCGCCGCCGAACTGCAGCGCATCGCCGATACCGATGCGGTTCTGCAGGAGGCCTTGAACCGTGCCGACGTCGGTGACCCCACCGAGCTCGGCATCTGGTACAGCCGGGCGTCCAACCTCCAGCGCCAGACCTTCCTCGGCCTGCATTTCAGCATGATGGGGATCGCAGCGAAGAACGGCGGTCCCGGCGCGGGCGAGCGCGAAGGCTACCGCCTGCGCCACCGGCTGCGCCCGCTGGTCTGGTACCGCTGCGGCAATCCGCAGTGGGATCTGATGCTCGACAACGACCTGGCCGCCGCGCTGGTCACCGGCACCGACAACCCGACCGCCGCCGATCGCGAGCTGGCCCAGCAGCTGCTGCCGCGGCTCGAAGCAGCGGTGGCGACCCAGTCGGTGTGGGAATACCTCGACACCATCGCCTGCGTGCACTTCGTGCTCGGCAACTTCCAGAAGTCCAAGGACGCGTTCTCCACCGCGCTCTCGGCCCTGGGTACGGACAGCAAGCTCAGCGACGCCGAACGCGCGGTCTACCACGCGCTGGTCACCAAGCGCCTGGATGCCGCCGAGGCCAACCGCCTGGCCGCCAAGGAAGGACGCGCCTTGCTGGCGCTGCCGCTCGAAGGCGCCGCAGCGCCAGCGCCCCCGGCCGAACAGCCGCACCCCACCACTCCCCCGCCGCGCAACGATTCCGACAAGGCCACGGCATGAGTGGCGGACGCTTCGACACCCTGGCCCAGGCCCTGCGCCAGTCCTACGACTACAAGCTCGGCATCAACGCCGCCGGCGAGAGCGCCCTGCCCGACCGCGAAACGGTCGCGCGGATCTGCTCGTCGGTCCTGGCGCTGATGTTCCCCGGTTACTTCCGACGCGAGGATGTGAGCGCCGCGCGCATCGACCAGCACCTGCAGCTCGGGCTCGCCGAGCTCGAAACGGCGCTGTCGTCGCAGGTCGTCCAGGCCCTGCGTTTCGAGCTGCGCGCGCGCGGCGAGGCGGCGCCGCCTAACCTCGCCGCGCGTTCGCGCGAGAAGGTCGATGACCTGCTCGCCGACCTGGTGGCGGTGCGCGAGCTGCTGGTCAGCGACGTCGAAGCCGCCTACGCCAACGACCCGGCCGCCGCCAACCGCGAAACCATCGTGGTCAGCTACCCCTGCATCGAGGCGCTGGCGGTGCAGCGCTTCGCCCATCGCCTCTACCAGCGCGGCGTGCCGTTGATCCCGCGGATGATGACCGAACTGGTGCACAGCCACACCGGCATCGACATCCACCCCGGCGCGCGGCTCGGCGAAAGCTGCTTCATCGATCACGGCACCGGCGTGGTGATCGGCGAAACCGCGGTACTCGGCAAACGTTGCGTCCTCTACCAGGGCGTCGGCCTGATCGCCTGGAATCCCTTGGCCAAGGGCAAGGACGGCGAACTCCCGCGCGGGCAGGCCAATCGCCGCCACCCCACGGTCGAGGACCACGTCACGCTCTATGCCGGCGCCACCGTCCTCGGCGGCGACACCGTCATCGGCCACCACAGCGTGATCGGCGGCAACGTCTGGCTGACCCACTCGGTCGAACCCTACAGCGTGGTCACGATCAAGGACCCGGAATTGAACATCCGGACCAAGACCAAGAAGGCTTAGCTGAGCCACGCCTGAGCCACGCCTGAGCCACGCCTGAGCCACGCGCGCAGCGCGCCCCGCAGGGGTGCCGAGCACCGCGGCAGCGGCGTCCCCGCAGGCCGCCCCGGCCGAGGAACGCCACGAGAGCGGAGCGCAAGGCATGGCGGGGTAAGCACCGGAGGCTCGAGTTGCCCCCCCCTACGCCGCTACCCCCAGCCGCTTCAACAACGGCCACGCCTGTTCCTTCGGCAGCCGGTAATCCCCGGGCTGCCGCGCACCCAACCAATGGGTGTCGCTGCCGCAGCTGACGTACAGACCGCGCAATGCGGCCTGGGCGATCAGGCGCTCAGACAATTCGGGATCGAGCTTGGGATGTTTGACCTCGAGACCATCGAAGCCGAGATCGAGCAGCGTGCAGATCGAGGGTTCATCGCCATACATGCCGGGATGGGCGAGGATCGCGACACCGCCAGCGGCGCG
Organism: Planctomycetota bacterium; assembly: GCA_013816645.1. Taxonomy (GTDB): domain Bacteria; phylum Planctomycetota; class UBA11346; order UBA11346; family UBA11346; genus JACDEC01. The sequence continues at coordinate 10,561 of JACDEC010000015.1, read as the reverse complement.
GATCGCCGCGATCGCCACCACCGGCGACGGATAGGGCGCGAGATCCATCGCCGCGATCGCGTCGTCGCCAATCGGACCATCGAAAGCGCCGGGGATGCTGGACACCCGACCCAGCCGCACCATGGCCTGGGCGAGGTGATTGCGACTGAGGCTGTCGGCACCGGCGCTGGCGAGGTCTTCGACGCTGAGCCGGCCATCCAGCCCGAGCGAGCTGATCAGCCGGGCGAGGCGCGCGCGGCGCAGGTCGCGGATATCCTGGAGGAATACGGCGAAACCGCCGTGTTCGGGGTCGATGCCCAGGGCGACGATGTGGATCTCGTGGCCGTCGCGCCCCGCGGTCACCTCGACGCCGGGGATCAGGCCAGGCTCGGCGCGCAGTTCACGCCAGCCAGCCAGGGTGTCGTGATCGGTCACCGCCCAGGCTTCGAGCCGCGCCCGACGTACCGCGGCGAGCAGTTCGCTCGGCTTGAGCTGCCCGTCGCTGCGGCAGGTGTGGAGATGGAAGTCGAGGCGCACGCTCGCCATCGTGTCCCGCGCCCAGCAATGGGCAAAGCGCAACCGTCGCCGAGCGCACGACCTGCGCAGGAGGTCCGCGCTCAGCTCGCCATCGACCAGACCACCACCGCGACGGCTGCGACCAGCGCGATGACCGCGACGGTGATCCATCCCCGTCCCGCACTGGCAGTGTCCCGCGCGGGTGCCGCGCGTTGAGCCGCCCGCCGTGGCCGCGCCTGGGTGGGCGCCGCCAGGGTCTGCCGCAACTCGGCGATGCACTCGGCCGCATCCTGGGGGCGGTCCTTGGCGTCCTTGGCCAGAAGACGATGCACCAGGCTGGCCACACCCTCGGGGATGCTGGGCACGAGGTCGCGCAGCGGCTTCGGCTCCTCGCGCAGGACCTTGGTCATGACCTCGGTGGCATTACGCCCTTCGAATGGCGGCATGCCACTGAGCGCATGGTAGCAGGTCGCACCGAGCGAGTAGATGTCGGCGGCACACCCGGCCTCGCGCGAGTCGCGGATCTGTTCGGGCGACATGTAGGCCGGCGATCCCATCGCCACACCCTGCATGGTCAGCCCGCCTTCGCCGCCTCCCGCATCCTCGATATGCTTGGCGAGGCCGAGGTCGGCGAGCTTGGCCGCCCCGGCGGAGTTGACCAGGATGTTGGCCGGCTTGATGTCGCGATGGACGATGTCGCGACTACCCAGGTGGTCGAGCGCCTCGGCGACCTGGAGCATCAATCCCGCTGCCTGCTGCCAGGGCAGTGGCCCGTGGTCGTCGATCAGTCCGGCGATGGTGGTGCCATCCACGTATTCCATGACCAGGAAGTGCACGCCGCGGTCGAGTCCGCAGTCGAAGACCGCGACCACGTGGGGATGGCTGATCTCGGCGGCGATGCGCGCTTCGCGCTGGAAGCGGGCGACCAGCTGCTGATCGGCGGCGGCGCGCGAGGACAGCATCTTCACCGCGACGCGCCGGGCCATCGCCAGCTGCTCGGCTTCGTAGACCACCCCGAGCGCGCCTGCCCCGAGCCGGCGCAGCAGCCGGCACCCGCCGATGGTCTTGCCAACCAGCTTGTCCTCGGGCGCGGCGGCCATCGGGGTCAACTCGATCAACCGCCGGCAATGCGGGCAGGCCACGCGCTTGCCCGCCAGGCGCACGGGCACGCGGAATTCGTGCGCGCACTGCTTGCAGACCTGGAGGAAATCCTCGGCGGCGTTGGTCACGGGGCTTCCTTATCCTGGGCACGGGACTAGTTTCCAGGCCCATGTCCGCCACTTCGCATGGTTGAGGACGCCGACAGCGACGCGCAGGCCGCGCGGCTCTCCGCGGTCGAAACCGCCACCGGCCACCGTTTCGCCGATCCGCTGTTGATCGAGCGGGCGTGCACCCACGCGAGCTTCTGCGATGCCCAGGCCTCGGCCCGCGACCGGCTCGCCCGGGCCAATGAACGCCTCGAATTCGTCGGCGACGCGCTGCTCGGCGCGGCGCTCTGCCTGCTGCTGTACCGGCGGTTTCCCGACGCCAGCGAAGGCGCGCTGTCCAAACGCCGATCGCAGCTCGCCAGCCGCGCCACCTTGGCGCGGGTGATCGAAGGCGCCGATCTGCTCCCGCACTGCCGGGTCGGCGGACAACTCCAGCGCGGGTGGCCCGACTCGGTGAAGGCCAACCTGATGGAGGCGATCCTCGCGGCGATCTTCCTCGATGCGGGATGGGGCGCACTGCTGACCGCCGTCGAGCGCAGCTTCGCCGGGCGCCTGGATGACGAGGGCGGATCCGCCGACGACGCGAAGACGGCGCTCCAAGAATGGAGCCTGGCCCGCTTCGGCCTCCTGCCCGTGTACGTCAGCGCGCGCGAGGGCGGCAGTGATCACGAACCGCTGTTCGTCGCCACCGTGACGGCCGGCGAGGTCAGCGCGACCGGCAACGGCGGCAGCCGGCGCCGGGCGGAAGCGTCCGCCGCGGCGGCGATGTGGGAGCTGGTGCACCGCGATCCGGCGGCTGATACCACGGCCGAACCGCTCGATGGAGCGTCCTAGCAGGAACGCAGGAACGCAGGGACGCTCACATCCCCGATGGGGGTCGTGGCGGCTCGACGCGGGTGCTAGGCACGGGAAAGTACATTTGCGTCTTGGCGAGGAGCCGTTCGATCTGCTCCTGCTCCATGAGCATGAGCACGAAGCTCTCGCCGGGGCTGACGCGCAGGGTGACTTGGCCCGCCGCGAGGTCGACGTGCTTGACTTGATCGAAGCGCGCGTCGTCGCACCAGCTGCCGTTCGGCGAGAGATTCTCGAGCTTCGCGATCGTGCCGCTCACGCAGACCCGCAGGTGCTTGCGGCTCACCGCGTTGACCACGGTGCTGGCATTGCGCTCGGCCTCGCTCAGTTCGAGGTAGCGACGCAGCTTCTGCATGCTGATCTCGCACTCGCGGCTGCGGCCGATGGTCACCGGCGTGTCGTAGGCGAGCACGAAGGGCTCGCCTGCGCTCATGCCGTCGACGCCGATCATCACCGGGGTGCGCGAGCCCATGGACAGGACCCTACAGAGCGACCACAGGGACGGAATGCCGATGCCGGCCCGGCCGCCCTAGAACAATCGATTCAAACCGTTCAGGGCCGCGACCCGATAGGCCTCAGCCATGGTCGGATAGTTGAAGGTCGTGTTAATGAAATAGTCGAGCGAGTTGGCCCGCCCGGGCTGGGTCATCACCGCCTGGCCGATGTGGATGATCTCCGAAGCCTGGTCGCCGAAGCAGTGGATACCGAGGATCTCGTGGGTGTCGCGGTGGAAGAGCAGCTTGAGCATGCCCACGGTCTGCCCAGTGATCTGGGCGCGAGCCAGGCTGCGGAAGAGCGAATGGCCGACCTCGTAGGGCACCTTGGCTTCGGTCAATTCTCGTTCGGTGCGCCCGAGCGAACTGATCTCGGGCGTGGTGTAGATGCCCGCGGGGATATCGCGGACCAGTCGCTGATCGCAGGTGCCATGGACCAGGTGGGTCGCCGCGAAGCGTCCCTGGTCGTAGGCGGCGCTCGCCAGGCTCGGCCAGCCGACGACGTCCCCCACCGCGTAGATGTGCGGCTGGGCGGTGCGGTAGTTCTCGTCGACCTTCACCTGACCACGTCCATCGATGACGATCGAGAGTTGCTCGAGGCCCATGTCCTGGGTGTTGCCGGTGCGTCCGTTCGCCCAGAGCAGCACATCGGTCTTGAGCTTCTTGCCGGATTTCAGGTGCAGGATCACTCCGTCGTCGACGCCCTCGACGCGTTCGCACTCCTCGTTGTGGCGGACCAGGACGCCGAGGTCGCGGAGGTGGTAGCTGAGCGCGTCGGTGATCTCGTCATCGAGGAAGGACAGCAGCTTGTCGCGGGTGTTCACCAGGTTGATCTTCACGCCGAGACCGCGGAACATCGACGCGTACTCGCATCCGACCACGCCCGCGCCGTAGATCGTCATCGACTGCGGCGTCTCCTTCATGGTCAGGATGGTGTCGCTATCGAAGATGCGCGGGTGCGTGAAGTCGACGTCGGCGGGTCGCCATGGTCGTGAGCCCGTGGCGATGACGAACTTGTCGGCGGTGAGGCGCTGCTTGCCGCCCTTCTCGGCATCGAGCACCACCGTATTGGCATCGACGAAGCTTGCCTTCCCGTGGATCAGCGCGACCCCGTTGCGTTCATAGAACGAGTGCCGCAAGGCCACCTGCTTGCGGATCACCGAGTCCGCTGAACGGAGCAACTGGGGAAAGGTGATGGTCAGGCTCTCGGCCACGCTGAGGAACAGCGGGTTGGCTTTGAACTCGGTCAGGCGCTGGATGGCGTGGCGCAGCGCCTTGCTGGGGATGGTCCCCCAGTGGGTGCACCCACCCCCCACCTGCTGATACCACTCGAGGACCGCCACTTTGCGGCCTTCCTTGACGGCCTTCATGGCCGCGCCCTCTCCGCCTGGTCCGCTGCCAATCACGATGACGTCGAATTGCATGCGGCCATGGTGCGCCTGCCGGGGCTGGAGTCCAGCCGCGCCGGATCGACAGCACCTTCCAGTCCTGAGCTGGATGCCAGCTCAGGGCCGGGACACTGAGATACGCCAGCCGGCTCTTAGACTAGGTGCTCGGCCTTGTGCTGTTCCATGCGCATCCCGAGTTCGTCGAGTTCCTCATCCGAGAAGGTCTCGATGGCGATGCCGAAGAGTTCCTGCTCCTCCTCTTCGACGTGCTGCTCGACCGATTCCTTGAGCTGGATGAGCTTCTCCATCCAACCTTCGTTTCCGATACCGATATCGGTCAGCTCGAGCAGGGTGCGCTTCACTTCGGCGTGTTCTTCATAGGCCTTCATCACCTGGTCTTCGTTCTCCTCGTCGTCGCGCAATTCGGGGTAGAACATCTCCTCCTCGAGCGTGGCGTGCTCGGTCAATTCGTTCTTCAGGGTGGAGAAGTCGGCTGCTTCCGGGCGGTTCTCGAGCCGCTGGAACAACTCGCGGACCGTCTGGTGGTCCTTCTTCAAGAGATCGAGTGCGTTCATGGAATGTCCTTTCGCTGGAGGTTCGCGTCCTGCTGTTCACCGGTCACCAGTCGTTGCGACGCCGCGACGTCGCTCGGAAGCCGCTATCGACCTCCGCTTCCTCTGCCACGCTGACGTCGCGAGCGCCGGCGTTGGTGAAGATGGTCTTGGCCCGATCGCGTTCCTGGTCGTCCTCGGTATGCACCGAGATCAGGATGTTGCCCTCGCGGATCTTGCCCTCGTAGCGTTTGGCCTCGTATTCCGGGATGCCCATGCCGACCAGGGCTCCGGCGATGCCGCCGACCGCAGCGCCCACGGCCGCGCCGCTGAGCGCCGCCATAATCGGCCCGGCGGCGATGAACGGACCGACGCCGGGGATGGCCAGGGCGCCGATGCTGGCCAGCCATCCGAGCGTGCCGCCGATCAGACCGCCGGTACCCGCTCCTGCTGCCACGCCTTCTGGCGCCTTGGTGTGCTGCTCGTGGGCGAAGTCTTTGGTGCCGCGCTTGTCAGGGAACAGCACCGATATGTCGTTGCTGGCAAATCCCGAGACCTTGAGTTGGTTGACGATGCCCTCGGCCATCGAATGGCTGGTGGCGATACTAAAGACGGCCTTGGCCATGGGCTCCCCCTTGTTGTCGACCGGATGAGTTCAGCCGGATCGTCGATTGTAACCGCACCTCCTTCGCCTCCCCCGAACACTCCCTGCCCTTCAACAAGCCAGCCTCGGTAAGCCGTTGGTACGACAGGACTCCGAGCTACCAGCACGGTACGTTTCAAGGCCACGCGCTTGACCCCTGTTGTGGCATCGGTACACCCCTCACCGCTGATGGCGCTTCGCTGCACCGTTCCCCTCTCCTTGGTCCTGGGCTGCGCATCCACTGCGTGGGCCGTCGAGGGTTCCGCGCCGGTCAACGAGGTTCGCTTCGGGTACGCCTTTGCCGGCGTCAGCTACACCTCGACCACCGCACCCGCAGCCACCCGGGAACGCGATGGTCGCTGGGATCACGCCAACGGATTGCACGTCGACCTGTTCCAACGGCCCCGCCGTGACATCGGCCTGACTGGCGCCGTCTCGGTAGTCGGTCAGCGCAGCGACGACGGCGACGTCGACGACCGCGGTTACCAGGCATTGTCCAGTCGCGTCGGCCTCGGCGTTGCGGTAGCCCCCGCCGAGCACGTCGAAGTCCAGGTCATGCCCTTCGCCGGTTACGGCATGTCCGAGCTCGCGTACGCGAACCGTGCGCGCGACGGAGAACCCGGATCGCTCGCATACGGGATGGATCTCAACGCCAGCTACAGCGTCGGTGGATTCGAACTCGGTGGTGGTGTCGGCTACGCCTACGGCGACGGGGATTATCCGTTCGTCCCCGCCGATCAGGCTTCTGGTTCGGCGCAACGTCCCGGACCCGTGTACAGCATATTCGTCGGCACGCGTCACTGACCAGCGCAGCGCAGCGCGCGCGAAAAAAACTTCCCAAGTGTTGAAGATCGCGCCAGCCCGTCTGGTGGCGGCCTCGTAGCGGCTAACATCCCTGCGCGCGGCACGGATGCCGCATTCATTCGGTTCGTTCGGGGGGTTCGAATGGTCATCTGCCTGTCAGGGGAGAAGCGACGCGACTCGCGACGTTCCCGGATCCGCGACGGTGGCCCCTGAACGCTGCTCCCCTTCCGCATTCCGCGCTCCCGCGCCCGGCCTCCGTCGTCGCCGCAGCGGATCGCGCTCACATCGAGGTTCTGTCATGATCAGGTCCGCCATCCCTTCCGACCGCGAACATGATGCCGATGCCGGCGGGCCAGGTGGTGGCGGAGCCCTGCTGCCAGGCACCATGGATCTGGTCTGCCTGAGCCACCTGCGCTGGGATTTCGTCTTCCAGCGGCCGCAGCATCTGCTCAGCCGCTTCGCCAGGCACCATCGGGTCTACGTCATCGAGGAACCGATCCACGACGTCGAGTCGCCGGAGATGCGCCTCCGTCGCGAGGGCAACCTGACCATCGTCGTGCCGCACCTCCCTCCTGGACTGGGGGAGCAGACCGTGCATGAGCTGCTGCGCTCGCGCTTGACCCGCCTGCTCGCCGACGAGGACGTGAACGACTTCGCACTGTGGTACTACACGCCCATGGCGTTGCCGTTCTCGGACCACCTCAACGCCCGCGTGGTGGTGTACGACTGCATGGACGAGCTCTCGGCGTTCCGTGGCGCCCCGCCCGAGATGCTCGCGCGCGAAGCCCAACTGATCGAGCGCGCCGACCTGGTGTTCACCGGCGGGCTCAGCCTGTACGAGGCCAAGCGTGACCGTCATCACAGCGTCCACGCATTCCCGAGCAGCATCGAGTACGACCATTTCGCCGCAGCGCGCGGCACGCTGCAGGATCCCGCCGATCAGGCCGGGCTGCCCAGCCCCCGCATCGGCTTCTACGGCGTGGTCGACGAGCGCTTCGACGTCGACCTGCTCGGCCAAGTCGCCAGCGCCCGGCCGGATTGGCAGTTCGTCATCCTCGGTCCGGTGGTGAAGATCGACCCGGCGACGCTGCCACGCAGCGCCAACGTCCACTACCTCGGTCAGAAAGGGTACAAGGACCTGCCTGCCTATCTCTCGGGTTGGGATGTCGCGATCCTGCCCTTCGCGCGCAACGAATCGACCCGCTTCATCAGCCCGACCAAGACGCCGGAATACCTGGCCGCCGGGCGTCCGGTGGTGTCGACGCCGATCACCGATGTCGTGCGACCTTATGGGAACGAAGCGTTGGTCCACATCGCCGAGGACTCCCGAGGTTGGGTGGCTGCGATCGAGAAGGCGCTCGCGCAACGCACCGATGAGGGCTGGCTGGCCCGAGTCGACAGCTTCCTCGCCGGCAACTCCTGGGATGAGACGTGGACGCGGATGTCGCGGCTGATGGCCGGGACCCTGCACGCGCGCGCCACCGCAGTCGCGAACGCCTGAGGGACTCGATGTACGATTACCTGATCGTGGGCGCCGGATTCGCCGGCAGTGTGCTGGCTGAACGCCTGGCCACCATTTCTGGACGCAAGGTGCTGATCTGCGACAAGCGGCCGCACATCGCCGGCAACGCCTACGATGTGCACGACGCGGCCGGACTGCTGATCCACCAGTACGGGCCGCACATCTTCCACACCAACTCGCGCGAGGTCTTCGAATACCTCTCACTGTTCACGCCATGGCGGCGCTACGAGCACCGGGTGCTCGCCAGCGTGGACGGGCAGCTGGTGCCCGTGCCGATCAACCTCGATACCGTCAACCGCCTCTACAACCTGAACTTGCGTAGCGACGAACTCGAAGCGTGGTTCGAGAAGGTCGCCGAGAAGTGCGAGCACATCCGCACGTCCGAGGACGTGGTGGTGTCGAAAGTCGGGCGCGAGCTCTACGAGAAGTTCTTCCGCGGGTACACCCGCAAGCAGTGGGATCTCGACCCCAGCGAACTCGATGCCTCGGTGACCGCGCGCGTCCCGACCCGGACCAATCGCGACGATCGCTACTTCAACGACAGCTACCAGGCGATGCCGCTGCACGGCTATACTCGGATGTTCGAACGCATGCTCGCCCATCCCAACATCCATGTGATGCTCAACACCGACTATCGTGAGATCGTCAAGTTCATCCCCCACAAGGAGATGATCTACACCGGTCCGGTCGACGCGTACTTCGACTACCGCTTCGGCAAGCTCCCTTACCGATCGCTCGAATTCAAGTTCGAGACCCTCGACCAAGAATGGCTGCAGAGCGTTGGCACGGTGAACTACCCCAACGACAACCTCTATACGCGCATCAGCGAGTTCAAGCACCTCAGCGGACAGCGGCACGCCCGCACCAGCGTCGTCTACGAGTATCCGCGCGCCGAGGGCGATCCGTACTACCCCGTGCCCCGAGCGGAGAATCAGGCGCTCTACAAGCAATATCAGAGCCTGGCCGACGCCACCGCGGGCGTGCACTTCGTCGGGCGTCTCGCGACCTATAAGTACTACAACATGGATCAGGTCGTCGCTCAAGCGCTGACGTTGCACCAGAAAATCGCCAATGGAGCTCCGCCGCGCAGCGCTGAATGAGCCGTTGCTCGCCGGAAGGTTGATCAAGCGCGGGCGCCGACGGGGCGGACCGCTGTTACAATGGCTGCATCATCCTCTGGGAAGATCGCCATGCTCATCGACCTCAGCATCGTCCCGCTCGGGCAAGCGCACGCCTCCGACCAACTCGCCGAAGTCATCGATCTCATCGACGCCTCCGGCCTCTCCTACCAGCTCACCCCGACCGGCACCTGCATCGAGGGCAACTGGGAGGACGTCATGCAGGTCGCCCGACGCTGCCATGAACGGGTGAAGCGCGGATCTCCGCACGTGCTGACGCTGATCCGCATCGAAGACGACTTCGAGGAAACCGACAAGCTCCATCGCAACGTCGCCTCGGTCTGCGAAAAACTGGCCTGCCACGCCACCGCCGACGACGTTCCAGGCATCCACGTCTAGACGAGTTGTTCAAACCCGACCAACCGTTTCCGCGGGCGCGCGCGGAGATGGGTAATATCGGCGTAGGCGTAGATAACTGCTTTTTGAAAGGGGATCCCATGGTTGACGAGAACAAGGACTGGCAGGGCGCGCAGGGTTCGCCGGAGGGCTTCGGCACCGCGACTGCGGGCGGCGGGAGCTTCAGCGAAACCGGCGCCGGCGCGGATGCCAGCCGCAATGCGGTTGATGAACTGCTTGACGCGACGAAGGAACTGCGCGAAAGCCTGGTCAAGCTGTTCGGCGCCGGGCGCAGCGCTGCCGCCGAGACGGTCGGCAAGATGCGCAACGGCAGCGGACAAGCCTACGGCAAGGGCAAGGAACGCGTCGATGCGCTGTACCACCAGGGCAAGGATCGCGTCGATGCGATGTACCGCGACGGCATCGATTACGTGAAAGAGGAGCCGGGCAAGTCGCTGCTGATCGCCGCGACCGCTGGCCTGGCGATCGGCTTCCTGCTGCGTCGCAGTTGGCGCTGATTCGTACGGTTCCGAGTGACGCGAACGACGCCCCGGGGACCTTCCCCGGGGCGCTTGCCGGAGGATTCCATGATTGCTCCAGGACCCCAAGCCACCGCTCAGGAACAGCAGCGCATACCTCCGACGGGCGCCGACGCGCCGATCGGTGAAGAACTCTCCCATCTCGTCGGCCTCGGTCGTGAATGGCTGCAAGTCAAACGCGACCAGGGTGTCGCCAAGGTGCGCTCGGCCGTCCTGACCACCGTGACCGTGACCCTGGCCGCCTTCATCGGCGCCGCCGCCTTGGCCACGGCCATGGCGATGCTGCTGATCGGCACCGCGCAGGTCATCCAAGCCGCCGGCCTCCCCGCTGGGACCGGCAATATCATCATTGGTGGAGGGCTGCTGGTCCTCGCCACCATCGCCGTCCTCGTACTGAAAGCCCGGACACGGCGCAACTGGCATCGTGCCCGGGTTGCGGAGTACGAGCGCAAACGCGCCGCTGCGGCTGCCCGACGCGCGCAGTCGCCGAGCCGCGAGGAGATCCGGTCATGACCACGCTCAACGATGAGTCCCGCTTCCTCGCTCTCGAA
>JACDEC010000323.1 GCA_013816645.1 Planctomycetota bacterium | reverse complement strand
ACCTGCGCCACGCCGACCAGCTGGTGCGCGGCGACGCGGTGGCCCTCGATCGCGCGGCGCTGTCGGATCTGCCGCTCGATGGACTGGGCGACCTGAGCTGGACGTCGAGCGGCGTGCGCTCGTCGGCCTACGGGACGCGGCGCTTCCTCACGCCGATCGCCGAACTCTCGATCGAGCAGGTCGGCAAGCCAGAGGCCGAGGCCTACCAGCGCTTCCTCGACCGCTACCAGGATGGCTGGCGCAACGTCTTCGATCCGATCGCGCTGCGCGTGAGCCGGCGCGCCAACGGATTGGGCGCCGACCTCACGGTGATGCCGCTGATCCTCGGGACCGACTACCGACAGCTCATCGAGGTCGCTGGCGCGTCGACCATCGCCCCCGGCGCCGGCGATCCGCACGACGCGCTGATCCACGCGGTGTTCGCCGTCGATCGCCAGTCACGACCGGTGCGCGACATCGCCAACTTCGCGACCGGCATGGGCCTGCGCGTCGATCCGCTGGGCTGGTTGGGATCGTCGGTGGCGGTGTGGGCCGATCCCGATCCCTTCTGGGACGAGTTCGTGCGCGATTCCGATCCCAGCAGCTTCCTCGAGCGCGCCTTCTACCGACTGCCGGTGGCGCTGCGCGCCGAGTCGAACGACGCCCTCAAGCTCGCCGCCTTCCTCACCGCGCTGCGCGCGATGGCCGAGCAGAGCGCCCCGGGGATGACGACCTGGGAGACCCGCACCTGGCGCGACCAAGGCTATGTCCGCGTCGGACCCGCGGCGGGGGCGCGCGAAGCCGCCGGCGACTTCGCCGAGGGCGCGCTCTACTACGCGGCGACCCCGGACGCGCTGCTGGTGTCCTTCAACGAGGACGTGATCAAACGCGCCATCGACCGCGCCAAGGCTCCGCCAGCCGTGGCCCCGACGCCGTGGCTGGGCGCGAACACCGCATTGCGCCTCGAACCGGGCGTGATGGCGATGCAGCGGGCGCTCGGCCGTTCCTTCGACGGCGGCCTGGCCGATGCCTGGACCGGGCGTTCGTGGTCGAACCTGCCGATCCTCGGCGAATGGCGGCAGCGCTGGCCGGACCTCGATCCGTTGGTCGTCCACGAACGGCTGTTCGGCGCGCGACCGCTCTGTCCCGGCGGCGGGGCCTATGCCTGGAACGCGGACTGGGCGACCATGGCCTCGACGGTCTACGGCCATCCCGGTGAACCCAAGGATGGACCGTCGCTGCCGCCAGCCCTGGCCGACCTCGCCCGCGCGTCCTTCGGGCTGACCTTCGAGCACGATGGGCTGCGCGCGCGCGTCGAACTGGAGCGGACGCCGCCGTCCAAGTGACGGTCAGGTCGGCGAGGCTGCTGGGCGCATCGACAGGCGGCAGAGCACCGCGCCGCCGGCGACCAGCGCCGCGCCGGCGATGAGCTGCCCTCCGACCGGCAAGTCGAGCAGCGCGCAGGTGAACAGCGTCGAGAGGATCGGCGTCGCGTACGACGCGCTGGTCACCAGCACCAGGTCGCCGCGGCGCATCGCCAGATCCCAACCGATCTGCGCCACCGCCACGCAGGCGGTGCGCACCGCCATCTCACCGAACACGCCGGTGGTCCAGACCGGGTCCTCACCGACCAGCGCTCCGAACGGCAACAGCAGGGCGCCGCAGGCGGCCATCAGCATGGCCACGCCGCCGACACCAACCTCCGGCGCCCAACGCCGGCCCAGCGTGGTGTAGAGGGCCCAGGCGACGGCTCCGGCCAGCGCCAGCAGATAGGGCAACGGCGCTGCCCAGATATCCGCCAGGAATGGCGACGGATCGACCGAGCGGGCGATGACGATGCCAATGGTGGCAACCAGCGCACCCAACGGCAGCAACCACGACGCGCGCTCGCCCAGCAGCACGATCGCCGCGAGCAGGGTCAGGGTCGGCCACAGGTAATTGACCAGCGCGACCTGCACGACCTGCTCGCGCTCGGCCACCACCAGGGCGAGGGTGAAGCAGATGACGTTGGCGAAAAAGCAGATCCCGCAGCCCACGAGGTAGCGAGCGCCTGGCGCGCGCACCTGTCCGTTGAGCGCCGCCCAGGCGAGCACCGCCAGGCCGCCGACCAGGTAGCAGATCCCGGTTGCCGTGAATACGCCCAGCGCCTCGGACGTGGTGATGGTCAGCGCGACGATCGCGCTCCACAGCACGATGGCGAGCAGCCCGCCGGCGGTCGCGGATCGCCGAGCGCGTTTCAGCTGCGCAGCGCGTTCATCGGGCATGCGCGCAGCCTCCATGGCCGCGCTCCCCTGCCTAGCCACTGCCCGGAGGGCGATCAATGGGCGACGAGGTCCTCGCTGAAGGCCGGCAACTTCTGCTTCTTGGTCAGCACCGGCGCGAACAGATCGCCCAGCCGATCGACGCGCTTGATCAGCGCCGGCGCCGTGAACACCAGGCGCTCGGGCTTGCGCGCCTTGCGCGCCACGGCGATCTCTTCCCAGGTGACCGGCGTCGACACCGTGGGCTGGGCTAGCGCGCGCAGCGAATAGACGCAGCACGTGGTCTTGCTCTGATCGTTCTGGCTCCAGTCGATGAAGACCTTCCCGTCGCGCAGCTTCTTGGCCATCAACGAGACCACGCGCTCGGGGAAGCGCCGCTCCATGGCTTGCGCGGTGGCCTTGGCGAAGGCCTTGGTCGCGGCGAAGTCGACTGCGGTGTTGAGCGGGACGAAGACGTGCAGTCCCTTGCCGCCCGAGGTCTTGGCGAAGCTCTCCAGGCCATGGTGGGCGAGCAGCTCGCGCAGCTGCTCGCCGAGCTCGAGACAATCGCCGAGGCCGGCCGGCGCGCCCGGATCGAGGTCGAAGACCAGGCTGGTCGGACGGTCGACCTGGCGTCCGCGGTAGAGATAGGTGTGCAGTTCGAGGCAGGCGATATTGCCCAGCCAGACCAGGCTGGGGAGATCGTTGGCCATGCAGAAGTCGATCGGTCCGGCGGCGCCGCCGGTGACGTGCGACGTGCTGATCCACGACGGACGGTGCGCGGGGCAGCGCTTCTCGAAGAAGAAGAAGCCCTCGACGCCGTCGGGATAGCGCTTCATCGACAGCGGGCGGCCTTCGAGGTGCGGCAGGAGCACGGGCGCGATGCGCCGGAGGTAATCGATGTAGTCCTGCTTGGTGAAGCCCGCTTGGGGATAGAGCAGCTTGCCGAGGTTCGACAATTCGAGAGTGCGATTGCCGACCTGGACGGTCACGCGTTGGGGCATGCCTGGCGATTATATCCCGGGCGCTCGGGCCCACGTAGCCTGGACCGTCATCCTCAACCACGATCGCACTAGCAGCCGCTACTTGTAGGCGCCCTTGTCCCAGGCCTGCCAGAACTCATCCGCGGGCTGCAGCTTGTCCCCCGCCGTGCCCAGCCGTCGCAGGGTCTTCATCTGGCGAATGCGCTCGGCACCGGCGCGAATGTTCTTGGGCGTGAACACCAGCTCCTCGAGTTGCAGCAGCATCAGCGGTCGCAGATCGACGACGCCGGTGTCGTCGATGTGCAGCACCGCGAGCCGCGCGCGGTTGGCCAGCGGCTCGAGATCGGTGACCTCGGTGCGCGACAGCAGCAGCTTGGTCAACGGCAGGCGCGAGGCCCAAGTGATCGAACGCACCCCTGTACCGGACAGATTGATCACCTCGATCGGCGCGGCGGTCAGCGGATCGAGGGTGGTCACCGGATTGTCGGGCAGCCACACCCGACGCAGGGGATGACCGGTCAGCGGCGCGAGATCGCGCAAACCCAGCGCGCGACCCTCGATCTCGACGACCTTGGTCGCTTCGCTGACCAGCTTGGCCTCCCAGCGGTACTCCGGGTTGCGCTTGACCAGGGCGTCGTGCACGCCGGCGGTGGCCCAGAAATCGCCGACCGCGGTGCCGTTGATGCGGCTCAGGGTGCGCATCGCGCGCAGGGTCGGGAGCCCGTTGGCGAGGCGCTCGGGGCTGAAGTCGAGCTGCTCGAGCGGCACGCCGGCGAGCGCGGTGAGGTCGGTCACCGCGGTACGAGTCAGGCCGAGCCGCTTCAGGCGCGAACCCTTGAGCGGCACCAGGCTCTTCACCGCGGTATCGTCGAGCAGCAGCTTCTCGAGCGGCATGCCGCGCAGCGCGCCTAGATCGCTGAGCGCGCGCGCGCCGCGCAGGTCGAGGTGCTTGAGCGGGCATCCCGCGAGCGCGGCGAGGTCGCTGACCGCGCCGCCATTCTGGTCGTTCGCGGTGGCCATCACCAGCGCTTCCAGCGGCATGCCCCTCAGCGGTCCGAGGTCGGCGATCGCCACGCAGGCGTTGGCGGTGAGCTGCTTGAGCGGCACGCCGCGCAGCGGCACCAGCGAAACCACCGCGCTCTCGGAGATGTCCAAGGCCTCGAGCGACGATCCCGCGAGCAGGGCGAGGTCGGCGATCGGGGTGCGGGCGATGTCGAGCCAGCGCAGCGTGGGACGCGCCACGGCGACCAGGTCGCGCACGCCGCAACCGCGCAGGTCGACGGTGACCAGCGGCATCGCCGCCAGCGCGCCGAGGTCGCGCAGGCGCGGCTGATCGCGCACCACGAAGGTCGCGAGCGGGATGTCGCGCAGGAAATCGAGCGAGGTCAGCTCGGGCTTGCCGCCGGTGAGCCGGAACCACCAGG
>JACDEC010000322.1 GCA_013816645.1 Planctomycetota bacterium | reverse complement strand
CCACTGGCCCGGTCGCGCGTCAGCGCGAGTCGCGGAGCGGCGCGGCGCGATCCGCAGCATTCAGTACATCCCACTGTGCCGAAATTCACCAGGCGAAAGCCCCATCGCCTTGCGGAACACCCGGCAGAAATACGTCGCGTCGCTGAACCCGCAGCGGATCGCGACCTCCCCAACCGGCGCATCCCCATCGCGCAGCAATCGCAATGCGGCGCGCAGCCGCTGCTGGACGATGTACGCCGCCGGCGTCACGCCTTCCTGCACGGTGAACAAGCGGCTGAAATGATAACGGCTGAACCCCGCCGCGCGCGCGAGGTCCTCGACGCCGATATTCTCGGCGTAGCGCGCGCGCACCACCTCCTTGGCGCGAGCGATGCCGGGGACGCGGCGCTGCGGCGATGGGTCCCCGGCGAATTCGGAGAGCAGCTGCATCGCCAAGGCGTAGGCCAACGCCGAGGCGCGGAATTGGTTGGCGACCTTGCCCGCCAGCACCTCCGCGCACGCCTGCGCGGCGTTCTGCAAGGAGGGCGACGACGGCTCCATCGCCAGCAGCGGGCCGTGGCGGGCGATCACCTGCCGCCACGCGCGCAGGACCTCGCGGCCGTGCAGGCAGAGGTAGAAGAATTCCCAGCTCTCGCCGGCGGGCAGCCAGTAGCGGTTGTCGTGCGGGAAGAACAGCAGCATGGCCTGACCGGGTAGCACCACGTGCTCCTTGCCTTCGTAGGTCAGTCGGCCGCGACCGGCGAGCGTGTACTGCAGCAGGACGAACTCGGCGGAGCCGCGCCGGATGCCGTGCCAGTCGTAGGCGGTGGTCGTTTCCCGGCAGAGACCCGCGGATGAGATCATCGCGTGCAGTGCCACCGGCCGGGTATCGAAGAGCACGCGGGCGCCGGATTGGCGCACCGGCGTCTGCGCCAGGGCGTCGAGCACGATTCTCCTATCGCTCGCACCTCTTTCCGCTTTCGCCAGCTTTTCATCGACGATCATGACGCATAGTTCTACCATCCCCACCGCGAATGCCACCCCTCGAGGTATCTCCCATGGGCTTCAAAGTCTCCTTCATCGGCGCCGGATCGATCGGCTTCACGCGCACCCTGCTGCGCGACCTGATGACCGTCCCCGAGTTCCGCGAAGGCGTCGACGTCTCGTTCACGGACCTCAGCGAGCGCAACCTCGACATGGTGCGCCAGCTCTGTCAGCGCGACCTCGACCACAACGGCATCAAGGTCGCCATCCAGGCGACCACCGACCGCCGCGCCGCCCTCAAGGGCGCGAAGTACGTGTTCTGCGTCGCGCGCATCGGCGGGCTCGAGGCCTTCCAATCCGACATCGACGTGCCGCTCGGCTACGGCGTCGACCAGTGCGTCGGCGACACGCTGTGCGCCGGCGGCGTGATGTACGGCCAGCGCGGCATCGCCGCGATCCTCGACTTCTGCAAGGACATCCGCGAGGTCGGCGCGCCCGGCGCCATGCTCTTCAACTATTCGAATCCGATGGCGATGCTGACCTGGGCTGCCAACAAGTACGGCGGCGTCAAGACCATCGGCCTCTGCCACGGCGTCGAAGGCGGCCACAACCAGATCGCCGATTGCACGATGTACTGGGCGCGGCGCCAGGGCCTGATCGGTGCGGAAGAGACCGTCACCGCCGAGGCCATCGACATCGTCGCCGCCGGCATCAACCACCAGACCTGGTACGTCAAGGCCCAGTGGCGCGGCATCGATCTGATCCCGAAGATGCTCGAGCTCTTCGAGGGCCATCCCAACTACCCGACCACCGAGAAGGTGCGCATCGACATGCTGCGCCGCTTCGGCTACTACTCGACCGAATCCAACGGCCACCTCAGCGAGTACGTGCCCTGGTACCGCAAGCGCACCGATCAGATCAAGGACTGGATCGACCTCGGCTGCTGGATCAACGGCGAGACCGGCGGCTACCTGCGCGTCTGCACCGAAGGCCGCCAGTGGTTCGAGACCGAGTTCCCCGAGTGGCTCAAGCAGCCGCCCAACGACATCAAGCCCGAGCACCGCAGCCACGAGCGCGGCTCGTGGATCCTCGAGGCGCTCGAGACCGGCCGCACCTTCCGCGGCCACTTCAACGTGCCCAACAACGGCGCGATCGCCAACCTGCCCGCCGACGCGATCGTCGAGGTGCCCGGCTACGTCGACCGCAACGGCATCAACATCCCGATCGTCGGCGAGCTTTCGCTCGGCTGCGCCGCGGTATGCAGCGTCTCGATCAGCGTGCAGCGCCTCGCGGTGGAAGCCGCGGTCCACGGCAACGACCAGCTGCTGCGCCAGGCGATGATGATGGATCCGCTGGTCGGCGCGGTCTGCACCCCGCCCGAGATCTGGCAGATGGTCGACGAAATGCTGGTCGCCCAGGCCCAATGGCTGCCGCAATACGGCAAAGCGGTCGCCGAGGCCAAGGCCCGGCTCGCCGGCGGCAAGAAGATCGCCACCCGGCAGACCCAGGGCGCGGCGCGGCTGCACACCAAGACGCTCGAGGAGCAGCGCGCCGACAAGGACGAGGCGACCAAGAACGCCAGCAACGCCGACAAGGCCAAGGAACGGCCGGCGGCCGCTGCAGCCAAGTAATCGGCGGGTCGAGCAGACAGCGCAGCGGCGGAAGAGGGCGACCTCCGCCGCCGCTTTTTCTATCCCTTGGAGTCGGGGCGCCTGCCGGCCCCGCCACCGCGGCTGCGGAAGCGCAGCGGGCTGCAGCCGG
This sequence comes from Planctomycetota bacterium, assembly GCA_013816645.1. GTDB lineage: Bacteria > Planctomycetota > UBA11346 > UBA11346 > UBA11346 > JACDEC01. The sequence continues at coordinate 1,905 of JACDEC010000322.1, read as the reverse complement.
TCGCGGCGCGGAAGCGGGTCGAGAAGTAGAACGCGGATTGGTAGCCGACCTCGCCGGCGATGTCCTGCACCGGCATGGTCGTGCGCACCAGCAGTTCCTGGGCGCGGGTCATGCGTTGCCGTTCGATGAACCGGCCGAGGGTCATGCCGGTGTCGGCCTTGAAGAGGTGGGCGAGCCGGAAGGACGACAGCCCGCAGGCGCGCGCGACGTCGGCCAGCCGGATCGCGACCCCGAGATTGCGTCCCACCCAGGCCATCGCCTGGCGCACGCGCGGATCGAGGCGCGCATCGTGGGCCTCGGGATTGACCGCGTCGACCGCGATCAGCACCTCTTCGAGCGCGACCAGGGCGAGGGCGAGTTCGCGGGCGTTGGCCGCTCCCGGCACGGCGTGGCGGTGGCAGTCGGCGAAGCGCGCGATCACGCGCGTCCACAACTCACCGTCAGGCACCCGCAGGTGGAGCACTCCCGGCGCGAGGCTCGGCCAGCGCAGCCACTCGAGCCAGTGCGCACGGGGATGGAAATGCGCCCAGAAGAAATTCCAGCGCAGGGCGTCGGGTTCGCTGCGGTAGTCGTGGCGGGTACCCGGACGGATCAGCACCAGGTCGCCATGCCCCGGTTCGAACGCTCCGAAACGGTGACCGATTCGCCCCTTGCCGGCGATGGTGCAGAACAGCAGCCAATCGTCGGTGCCACCTTCGCGCAGCGCGCGGAACGACGGCTCGCAGTCGAAGTGCCCGGTGAGCAGGGTGGCGGTGACGCGTTCGGGCCGAGGCATAGCAAGATGTTAGAGGTCCGCGGCAAGCCGTCCAATTGCCGTTGCCGGCGGCCCCGACAATGGCGGCAGGAGATCGCGCATGTCGACGACCGCCGCACCGGCTCCAGCCCTCACCGCTGCCCAGCTCGCCACCTTCGCCCGGGACGGGTACGTGATCGTCCAAGGTTTGTGGGGTCGCAGCGAGGTCGCCGACATCCGCGCGGCGTTCTTCGCGCTCGCCGAAGGCGGCGTCGTGCCGGGATTGTTCGAGCCGACCGCCCAGACCGGGACGATCGTCGACCCCCTCCAGCGCTATCCCCGAGTGATGCATCCTCACGCGCATCCCCAACTGCCGGCGGGCGCCCTGGCCAGCCGCTTCCTGCTCGACCGCCGGGTGCTACCCATCGTCGAGGCGCTGTACGGGGAGGCGGCGGTCGGTGTGCAGACCATGTTCTACTTCAAGCCGCCCGGCGCACGCGGCCAGGCGTTCCACCAGGACAACTTCTACCTCGATGCCGCGCCGCGCTCGTGCTTGGCGGCATGGGCGGCGATCGACGACGTCGACCCCGAGAACGGCGGACTGTTCGTCGTTCCCGGCTCGCACCGGCTGCCGATCCAGGTACCCGAACGCGCCAACGAGCAGGAATCCTTCACCGATGTGCTGGTGCGCCCGCCAGCCGACATGCCGGCGATTCCCGCGCTGCTCGCGGCCGGCGATCTCCTGTTCTTCGACGGCAACCTCATCCACGGTTCGTACCCCAACCGCAGCAACGAGCGCTTCCGTTCGTCGTTCATCTCGCATTACGTGGCCGCGAGCACCACGACATTGTCCGAATGGTACCAGCACAACCTGTCGGCCGATGGCCAGATCGTCCAATTCGCCAAGCCAGGTGGAACGCAGCGTCCCCGCGGCGATTGAATCAGCTCGCGGAGACCTGCGTCGCCGGTTCGCTGTCCGCGAAGCCGGGCAGGGTGATCGCCGATGGCGCTGGCAGCGCCGCGCCGGCCCGCCGCACCGACCAGGCGCCGTCGTGCCATTCCAGCGCCGACTGGCTGTCGACCCAGTCACCGCTGTTGACGTAGCTGATCGGACGGCCGCCGATGTCGATCTCGCGGACGTTGGGCGCATGGATGTGGCCGCAGACCACGCC
>JACDEC010000321.1 GCA_013816645.1 Planctomycetota bacterium | reverse complement strand
CGCCGGCGCCATGCGCGGCCTGCGCCGCGACCAGGTTGACGCTGTCGGGGATCTCGCGCTGGAGGAGCAGCGCGCCGCCGAGCGGGATGCGCGAGACGACCGCCTGCGATGGCCGGGACCAGGCGGCATTGGCGCCTGGCACCACGATGATCGAGTTCTCGCCACCACCCTGGAGGATGATGAAGGCTTGGCCGGAAGCGCCGGAGACGCTGGCGAGGAGGTCGAGCTTGACCCCGCTGGCCGAGAGCTCGGCGCGCAGCCGCGGTCCGTAGGCATCGTCGCCGACCTGCCCGGCGAAGGCGGTATCGCAACCGAGGCGGGCGGCCGCCGCGGCCTGGTTGGCCCCCTTTCCGCCCGGTCGCATCGCCGCATTGCGCCCGAGGATGGTCTCCCCCGACGCGGGCAGGCGCTCGACTTCCACATAGAGATCGGCATTGGCCGATCCGAGCACCAGCAATGGCTTCATCGCTACGGACATGACGGCTCCGGGAGGCCCCGCAGGGTGGGCCTACGGAGCTCCCGTGCAATCGAGCGACGTGCGGGTATCCGCTCGCGCCGCTGGCGACCCTGCGCTCAGCGCTCGACCAGACGGACATCGTCGATGACGATGTCGGCCGGCGACTCGAGGACGATCATCACCAGGACGTCGGCATCCTCGGTGACCGTCGCATCGACCTTGTGCTGCTTCCAGTCTTCGGTCACCGAAGCCTTGGTGGTGCCGTAGTAGGTGTAGGGATCGACGCGGCGCAGGAACAAGCCGACCTGGGCGCCGGGCTTGCCCTTCAGCCAGGCGCTGAACGAGTAGCTCTTGCCCTTCTTGAGCGACACGGTCTGGACCATCTGCACGGCGCCGCCGCCGACCTTGGAGACGGTGATGCGCTGCGCGGCCTTGCCGCCGTGCGGCTTGTCGCCGTCCTGGGCGTACTCGACCTTCACATCCGCCCAGTCCGAATTGTCGGACCAGCCGTTGGCGACGTTGCCGGTGACCTTGGGGTTGGTGCCTGTTGAACGGTCGCCGCCCTCGAAATCGGCGTTCTTGAGCGGGATCTCGGACTCGGCGGCGGTCAACGGGGCGGATGCTCCGGCCGCCAGCAGCAGCGCGCCCAGCGCGACCGCGAGGCCTTGCAAGCGAGCGTGGGAGGACGGGGTGCGGGCAGGGATGGTCATGGGGAACTCCTCGGCAGGTGCGCGTGGTATTACGTAATACCGCAGCTTGGTCAATGTGACGGCTGGATTGCCATCTGGGCCAGGGCCGGTCTTCGATTATTCGCCACCGCCGGCAGGGTGCAATCCGCCGAGGCACTGGCGTTGTGCTGGCGGGCCCCTGCCCATCCTCGCAGCCGCCCAAGGTTTTGCCCCCAGGCGCCTAGCCACCCGCCGGCCGCGCTTACCATGCACGACCCATGCGCTCCAAAATCATGCCCGACCCCCGCACCCCAGCTGTCCCCGCCGTCGCCGAATTGAGCGTCATCCAGGTCCGCGGCGCGGCCGAACACAACCTGAAGTCGGTCGATCTCGACCTGCCCAAGCGCCGGCTGATCGTCTTCACCGGGCCGTCTGGTTCGGGGAAGTCGTCGTTGGCCTTCGACACCATCTACGCCGAGGGTCAGCGTCGCTACGTTGAGAGCCTGTCGGCCTACGCCCGGCAGTTCCTCGGCCAGCTCGACAAGCCGAAGTACGAATCGATCCGCGGCCTCTCGCCGACCATCGCTATCGAGCAGAAATCCGCCTCGAAGAATCCGCGCTCGACGGTCGGCACCATCACCGAGGTGCTCGACTACCTGCGCGTGCTGTGGGCACGCATCGGCACCCAGCACTGCTCGGATTGCGGCCAGGCCGTCGGCAAGCGCAGCCAGGACGAGATCGTCGAAGCGGTGTGCAAGCTGCGCGAGGGCACCAAGGTCCTGCTGCTGGCGCCCAAGGTCTCCAACCGCAAGGGCGAGCACGGCGATCTGCTCGACCGCGCCAAGAAGGCCGGGTTCACCCGGGTGCGCGTCGACGGCAAGGAGCACACCCTCGACCAGCCTGTTCCGCTCAACAAGAAGCAGAAGCACAAGATCGACGTGGTCGTCGACCGCCTGGTCATCAAGGATGGCATCCGCGCGCGCCTGTCCGACTCGGTCGAGACCGCGCTGCGCGAGGGCGAGGGCACCATGGTGGTGTCGCTGGTCGACGCGCCCGAAGGCGAGCGCGACCAGTTCTTCAGCGAACGCCTGTACTGCCCGAAGTGCGACCTGTCCTACCCCGACCTGGAACCCAACAGCTTCAGCTTCAACTCGCCGCTCGGCGCTTGCGCCGAATGCAACGGCCTGGGCGTCAAGACCACCGTCGATCCGGCCAAGCTGATCGACGACGACCTGTCGATCAACGACGGCGCGATCCGCGCCTGGGGCGCGCTCGGCGACGAGGACCGCACCGCCTGGCACGTCGAGTACCGCCGCGAAGTCCTCGACAAGATCGGCGTCGACCTCGGAGTGGTGTGGAAGAAACTGCCGCAGAAGCAGCGCGACCTGGTGCTGCACGGCACCGCCGAGCGCGTGAAGGTCAACTGGGCGACCCAGAACAGCTCGGGCACCTTCAACAGCAAGTTCGACGGCGTCATCCCGTGGATCGAGCGCGCGCTCAACGAGAGCGACAGCGATTGGCGCCGCGACCAGCTCGGCAAGTACCAGAGCTCGGCCCCTTGCGGCGCGTGCAAGGGCTCACGGCTCAAGGCGACCTCGGCATCGGTGCGCATCGGCGGGCGCTCGCTGACCGAGGTCTGCGCCCAGACCATCGCCGAGGCCAGCGACTTCTTCGCCAAGCTGCCGCTGACCGGCGGCGCCAAGCAGATCGCGCAGGGCGTGCTCAAGGAGGTCCAGGGCCGCCTGCGCTTCCTGGTCAACGTCGGGCTCGACTACCTGACCTTGGACCGCTCGGGCCCGACGCTCTCGGGCGGCGAGGCCCAGCGCATCCGCCTGGCCAGCCAGATCGGTTCGGAACTCACCGGCGTGCTCTACGTGCTCGACGAGCCGTCGATCGGCCTGCACCAGCGCGACAACGGCCGGCTGATCGACACCCTCAAGCACCTGCGCGACATCGGCAACACCGTGCTCGTCGTCGAGCACGACGAGGACACCATCCGTGCCGCCGAGCACGTCGTCGACTTCGGACCCGGCGCGGGCGAGCGCGGCGGCCAGGTCATCTACAGCGGCCCGGTCGAGCTGATCGATGGCTGCAAGGACTCGATCACCGCCGACTACCTCAGCGGCCGCAAGCGCATCGAGGTGCCGGCCAAGCGCCGCCGCGGCTCGGGCAAGCGGCTGGTCGTCGAGGGCTGCCGCGCCAACAACCTCAAGGACATCGACGTCGCGGTGCCCCTGGGCACGCTGACCTGCATCACCGGCGTGTCGGGCGCCGGCAAGTCGAGCTTCCTCAACCACATCCTCTACCCCGCGCTCAACAACCACTTCAACGACGGCGCCCAGGAGGTCGGCGCGCACAAGCGCATCACCGGACTCGACCACCTCGACAAGGTGATCGCCATCGACCAGCAGCCGATCGGCCGCACGCCGCGCTCGAACCCGGCGACCTACACCAAGGTCTACGACCATATCCGCGCGATCTTCGCCGAGACCCGCGAATCGAAGCTCTACGGCTACACCCCCTCGCGCTTCAGCTTCAACGTCAAGGGCGGCCGCTGCGAGACCTGCGAGGGCGATGGCGTCAAGAAGGTCGAGATGCACTTCCTCGCCGACGTCTACGTGCCCTGCGAGGTCTGCCACGGCAAGCGCTTCAACGAGCAGACCCTGCGCGTGGCCTTCAAGGGCGCGAACATCGCTGACGTGCTCGAGATGTCGGTGCACCAGGCGATCACCCATTTTTCGGCCCACCAGCCGGTGGCGCGGGTGCTCACCACCATGGTCGACGTCGGCCTCGACTACATCCGCCTCGGCCAGCCCGCGACCACCTTGTCGGGCGGCGAGGCCCAGCGCATCAAGCTGTCCCGCGAGCTGGCCAAGCGTGGCACCGGCTCGACGCTCTACATCCTCGACGAGCCGTCGACCGGCCTGCACTTCGAGGACGTGCGCAAGCTGCTCGGCGTGCTCGCCCGGCTGGTCGACAACGGCAACAGCGTGATCGTGATCGAGCACAACCTCGACATCATCAAGACCGCCGATCACCTTATCGACCTCGGTCCGGAAGGCGGCCACCGCGGCGGCCAGCTGATCGCGCAGGGTACGCCCGAACAAGTCGCCAAGGTCAAGCAGAGCTACACCGGGCAGTTCCTCGCAAAGATGCTCTGACCACGCTGCCCCGACTAGACTAGGCGGGCTGTTCCCGGTTGCGCCACGCGCTCGGCGAGCAGGCGAAGCGCGCGCGGAAACGGCGGGCGAAGTGGTGCGGGTGCGGCCAGCCCACCGCCGCGCCGACCTTCATCACGCTCCAGTCGGTGGTGCGCAGCAGTTCAGCCGCGCGCTCGGCGCGCAGACGCGCGAGGTGCGCCATGGGCGGCAATCCGGTGGCGGCGCGGCAGCGACGGACGAGGTAGGAGCGGTCGATGCGCAAGCGCTTGGCCAACTCCGCGAGCGTCCAGGGATGATCGAGCTCCGTCTGGAGCAAGCGCAGCCCTTCGGCGACCACCGGTGATGGCG
>JACDEC010000320.1 GCA_013816645.1 Planctomycetota bacterium | reverse complement strand
GCCCGACAGCTGCTGCGCGTCGTCGGCGACGCCGGCGAGCATGGTCGCGGCGATGGCGATGAAGCGGCCCAGGCGTTCGAGCGCCGAGCGTCCTTCGAGTTCGAGCACCTGCGCGCGCAGCGTTGCCGCGGTCGCGCCCTGCCAACGCAGGCCGAAGCCGGCCGCAGCCCACAGCCGCTCGAGGGCCGCGCATTCCGGCAGCGACGCCAGACCCGGCGTCGCATCGGGCCGGAACTGCAGCGCAACGCCGGCCATCGCGCCATCCGACTTCCAGACGTGCGGCACATCCGCGCCGAGCAGGATGCAGTCGGGTGCGGCGAAGCGCCCGATGTGATCGCCGACATAGAGCACGCCGCTGCCGGCGGTGATGGTGGTCAACTCGAGATCGGCGTGGACATGCCAGTTCGAGCCCTGGCCGCGGTAGGGCGTGCGCTGTCCCGCGGCGTCGAGCGACCACATGTCGACGAGGTCGCGGTCCCAGACCAGCACCCGCAGCGACTGCCCCGCCAGGGCCGGAGCGAGCTCGCGCAGCGGGCTTTGCATGCTCACTTCTAATTGGATCGGCCAGTGAAGCCAGTCATGTGATAAAATAGCACATATTAGTGCCTGGATCCAGGGAGCGGGACCCCCTGCGTCTGGGCATAAAAAGGCCAGCAACAGCAGCCCAGCAACCACGACCGAGGAGTTCCCGATGTCCCAGCCCGCCAGCCGACCCGCCCCGATCCCCACGCGGTCGCAGCGTCAGGGCGACGACTACCTGGTCAGCGCGGCCGACCGGCGCGCCTACGCCGAGCGCGGCTACATCACCCTCGAGCACGTGCTGCGCGAAGACGAGGTCCAGGCCATCGAGGCGATCTACGATCGCTTCTCCTCCGGGGCGATCACCGGCATGGGTCGCGACCTCTGCGACATGAGCGGCACCTACGACATGGCATTCAACGACTACGCCCTGGTCAACGCCATGCTGCCGCGCATCTACCTGCCGTCGCTGCAGGGCAATTGCTTCGAACGGATCAGCGCATCGATCTCGCGGCAGCTGCTCGGCGAGGACATGACCTTGGATTACGACCAGTTCCTCAGCAAGAAGCCGAACTGCCCGCGCGCCGCCTTCGCCATGCACCAGGACATGGGTTACTGGCCGGTCGGCACGCCCGACACGCGGACCGCGACCTGCTCATTGGCGATCACCGATTCGCTGCTGGCCAACGGCTGCATCCAGTTCATCCCCGGCACCCACCTCGCGCGCCGGCTCTTCCCGCACCGCCCCAAGGGCGCGGACGCCGGCACCGCCGACCGCAGCACGTCGCACACGCTCGAGATGGAGCTGCCCGCCGGCGCCGAAGTCGTCCATCAGGAGGTGCGGCGCGGCAGCATCACCGTACACGACGAATGGGTGGTCCACGGCTCGGGCGGCAACGGTTCGGACCAGTGGCGCAAGACCTACGTGATCGCCTACCGATCGCAGGCCACGGTGGCGTACGAGCGTTCGATCGGCTTCACCCACTCGCACAACGACCGGGTGAACTGGAAGACGGCGCTCGACCTGGTCTAACGGGGGTCGGGGATCGGGGGCTGGGGGTCGGACGCAGGGAGCGGCAGCCCCTCGGGAGCGGATGGGGCAGCGGCCTTGCCCGCTGCGAACGCCTCGATCAGCGCGCTCGCGCGCACGACCTCGCGGGCGACGGTGGTGCCGCGCTCCCTACTCACCTTCCAACGACCGCGCTCCCTGCTGACCTCCGGGCGGGGCTTCTCGCTCGGAACGATCGCGACCGTGACCTCGTCGGCTCGACCGCCTCGCTCTTCGCCGATGACCACTGCACCGATCCCTCCGTCAGCCGGTAACACCACCACCCGCCATTCCGGCAACCGCGTCCGCAGCCAGGTTCCAATCTGCGCCGGGGTCATTGGATTCCGCTCCCATTCGCCGCCGAGTTGATGAAGGAGGCTCTGCGCTTTGTGCCAGTGGGAGTCGTCGTGCCAACGTTCGCGCGCCAGCCAGGACGTCTGATGGACGACGCCGAGGGTGGCCACGCCGGCGCCGAACAGCACCACCACCAGGGCGGCCAACGACACGGTCCAACGCGCTCGCCACGGCGTTGCCGCGGGATCCATGGACCGGCGCAGACGGCGCAGGAACAGGTGGGCGCCGATGGTCAGCAGAGCTGTGCATACGGCGAAGGTCAGGATCCCCTCGGGCGACCAGCGCCACTCGCCACTGACCCGCATCAGGAATGGGATCCAACCGAAGATGACCAGCAGCGGGACGATCATCAGGGAGCCGCCGCCGGCGATGCCATCGATCAGAATGACGATCAGCACCAGCCCGAGCGTGCTCTTCCAGGTCCAACGCCGATTCGCATCGGGCTTTCCCCACAGCGTCGGATTCCAATTCCGCTTGGGCTCGCGCTCGGGCTGGGGCGCGCCGCTCATGGCGAAGGTTCCTGCACGGCGAGACGCAGATCCTCCTCACCGAGCGTCTCGACCGTCCCATCCCCGCGCAGCACCCAGCGCGGCGCCGGAACGCCATCAGGCTCCCAGGCCACCAGGCGGCGGGAGCCGCGCGCGTCGGGATCGTAGCGGTACCTGCTGCTGGTCGTGCCCGGCACCTGCCAACGGCGTTCGGGCAGCTGATCGCCGTACTCGTGCGCGGGCAGCGCACCGTCGTGGGCGTCGGCCCAACGCCACAGCGCATCGCGCAGGTCCTCGAGCGCATGGCGGCGCGCTTCGGCGTTGGCCGTGACCTCGTCGGCGAGCTGGTAGGTCAGTCCGGTCTTCACCCAGGCCTTGGGCGACATCAGCTCGCGCGCGCCGCTGATCATGGTCAGCACCACCAGCACCAGCAGACCCCACAGGGTCATCAGGCCGAGCGCGGCGCGGAAGCGCAGGGCGGGCAGGCGCGGGAAGTCAGCGCGCAGGCTGTTCCAGATCCGCCACACCACGAAGGCCAGGACGAGCAGCAGGACCAGGAAGAAGGACAATGATTGAAAGCGGAACTTGGCGACCTCGTTGAGCGTGATCGACGGCATGCCCGCGTGCAGGGACGCGCCGGCGGCGAGCAGCAGACAGGCCAGCGGACGCAGCATGCGCCTCAGGAGAGCAGCTCTGATCCGAACACGCCAGCCCCAAGGACGCATTGACGCCGTCCACCGTCCGTATACATACCAACCAGTCTGTATGGAAAAGAGCACCAAGCACGCCAGCCAGTCGGAAGCGACCCAGGCCAAGCTGATCGCCGCGGCGCAGGCCCTGATGCTGCGCCAGGGCTACGCCGGGACCACGGTCGACGAGATCTGCGCCGAAGCCGGCCTGACCAAGGGCAGCTTCTTCCATCATTACGCGAGCAAGGAGGCGATCTGCCGCGCCGCGGTCGACGCCTGGGGCGCGATGGGCACGCGGCTCTACGCCGAAGCTTCCTCCGATCCGAACGCGGATCCGCTCGATCAGCTCCACCGCCTGTTCGACATCATGATCTCGTTCACCACCCGCGATGAACCCACGCTGTGCATGGTGGGCATGATGTCCCAGGAGCTGGCGTTGACCAATCCGGCGATGCGCACGGTGTGCGCCGGTCATCTCGAGGACTGGACGCGCATGGTGGTGCGGATGCTCAGTGAAGCCAAGCGCGTGCACTGGACCGCCGTCGACTTCGATCCCGTACGGGTGGGCTGGCTGCTCAATGCCATCTGGCAGGGCTCGATGCTCATCGCCAAGACTCGGCAGTCGCCGGAGATGATCCGCAGCAATCTCGAACTCGCCCGCGCCTACGTGGTCGGCTTGTTCGCCAATCCACCCGCCCCCGCGCGCGCGCCGCGCAAGCGATCCGCTTGAACCCGACCTCGATCCCTCGCCCGCAACCCGAACGAAAGCACCGCGCATGCCCCGCTACACCGACGGCTTCCTCATCCCCCTGCCCACCTCCAAGATCGCGGCCTATCGGCGCATGGCCACCGCCGCGGGCAAGATCTGGCGCGAGCACGGCGCGCTCGACTTCAAGGAATGCATCGGCGACGATCTCGACCATCCCGGCGTGACCGCCGCCTTCCCCAAGCTGCTCAAGCTCAAGCCGCGCGAGACCGTAGTGTTCTCGTTCATCGTCTTCAAGTCGCGCGCGCATCGCGACCGGGTGAACGCCGCGGTGATGCGCGATCCGCGCATGGCCAAGATGATGGCCAAGCAGGACATGCCGTTCGATTGCCGACGCATGGCCTACGGCGGCTTCAGCGTGTTGGTCGACGGCTGATAGCGGCATCCCCGATGAATCAGCCCACTTTCCCGGCCTCAAAGGCTGTGCGTTGGACCGGCCTGTCCCTGACCAGCGTGACCGCGCTGTTCCTGCTGATGGACGCGGTCGGCAAGCTGGTGATGGCTGCGCCGGTCGTCGCAGCCACGACCAAGCTCGGCTACCCTGAGAGCAGCGTCGTCGGCCTGGGCATCGTGCTGCTGGGCTGCACGATGCTGTACCTGTTACCGCGCACCGCGGTGCTCGGCGCGATCCTGCTCACCGGTTACCTGGGCGGCGCCGTCGCGACCCACGTGCGCGTCGGCGGCGAGGCGTTCCCGGTCGGCTTCTCGCTCGCTCTCGGCGTGCTGCTGTGGGGCGGCCTGTATCTGCGCGATCCCCGCATCCGCGAGCTCATCCCCTTGCG
>JACDEC010000319.1 GCA_013816645.1 Planctomycetota bacterium | reverse complement strand
CGATTCGCGCAACGCCGCAGACGGCCGCCGCGGCCAAGACAAATGGAAGACATTTCTGATTCAGGACATTAGGAAGCGTCCGCCCGTTCCCGGGTCATGCGGTGGTTCCAGCCGCGCAGCACGATCTCGGACGCGGGGTGGCCGCCGGTCTCGAGCAGATCGCCGCCGCTGTGCAATTGCACGAGCACCGATTTGCGCGGCCGCGGGCTCGTGTTGGGCAACGAGCCGTGCACCGTGAGGTAGCTGAAGAAGACCACGTCGCCGGGCTGGACCTCGGCGACGATCGAATCGGCGAAGGGAAAGCGCGCGGCGAATGCGCCGTCCGCCCCATTGCTGGCGGGCAGGGGGCCGAGCTTGTGCGAACCCGGCCACAGGCGCAGGCAGCCGTTGGCGTCGTCGGCGGAAGTCAGGGCCACGGTCGCGGCGATCATCTGATGCGCGGCGGTCGGGAAGTACGACCAGTCCTGGTGCGGCGGAAACGCCGCGCCGCGTCCCGCCGGCTTGAGGAACAGCTTGGTGTGGTGCAGGACGATGTCCGGTCCAAGCAACAGCTCGCAGGCATCGAGCCAGCGCTCGTCGAGCAGCCAGCGCATCCATGCCGCCGAGTACTTCTGGATCTGATGGGTGTGGATGACGCAGGCCTGGGGGTCGCCATCGACCGCGGTGGTCGTGTCGTAGCGCCAGCGGGCGTTGATGTGCTCGCTCGAGGCCTCCATCTGGCTGACCGTGCGGTCGAAATCGCGGGTCAGATCGGTGATCGCCTGGGGATCGACCAGCCCGCGGGCGATCCAGTAGCCGTGCTCGCGGAAGAACGCGGCCGGAGCGGATTCGCTGGACGAGGAGTTGAGCAGAGATGCGGCGGGCGAAGCGGATGGTGTTGCAGTCATCGGGCGGCTCCTATCGGCAGCCTATCCGATGCCGCCCGCATCGGGCAATTGGACAGCGCGGCCCGAATGGTATGAATTCAACCGTATGGACGACAGCATGCTGCCTTGGTCGCTCGCGGTGCTGCCGACCGTGCGCATCGCCGGGCGTTTCCCGCTCGATGACCGCGATTTCGCCTACGCCTACCGGGGGCCGACCCACGCCCTGCATGTCTACGATTACGACGGCTGGATCCGCTTCGGCGAACAGCGCGAACATCCGCTGCGATCGGGGGATCTGACCCTGTCCCCGGCAGGGGGGCTGACCCGCTACCACCTGCCCCGTGCCGGTCGGCATTGGTGCATCCATTTCGATCCGGTCCGCGCTGTCGGAGCCCCCTGCGCGATCCCCCTACATCTGTCGCTGGGTGGTTCCCGGGCGCGCGTGGTCGACGCGATCTCGCGGATCTGCGGGTTGATGGCCGCATCAGGACCGCAGTCCGAACTCGCGCGCGCCGCGGCATCAGCGGCTTTGCAGGAGCTCCTGCTCACCATCGTCGCCCATGCCAGACGTGATCAGCCCGGCGAACGGACGCGCCGATCCGATGCCGCGGTTGAGGCCGTGGCGGCCCTGGTCGACGCCGATATCGCCACCACGCCAGCGATGCCCCAGTTGGCCAAGCGGGTCGGCATCTCGCAGAACCGCCTGGCCGTGGCCTTCCGCCGCCGTTTCGGGACCACGGTGCTCCGCTACGTGCTCGCCAGGCGCATCGAACATGCCCAGCAACTGCTGCTGACCACCGATCTGCCGGTGTCGCGCATCGGTTCCCGCCTGGGATTCCACGATCCCCAGCACTTCGATAAGCAGTTCCGCCGTATCGCCGGCTGCGCTCCGGGTGCGTATCGCTGCCGGGCATCAGGTTCCTGACCTGCACACCGACCAGTTCCCCACAATCGACCTAAATCCCGTGCTGGACGTCCCCTTTGCCAACTTAAAAGTAACACAATAGATATTATCGGACATTACGAATAGGGGAGATGGGTATAGCGGAGATGGGTAGGGCTGGGAACCCAGATTCCCAAGACCGGCACCGGCACCGGGACCGGAAAACCAACTCGGCCGCAAACACTTCGACCCGGGTCCATCGTGTTCCCTCCCGACACCGGATGAGTTGTCGTCGTATCCGCTCGCGCGATCGTACGGCATGCGCGTGCTGGTGATGCTGCTCGTGCTGACTGGCCACCGGGCGTACGCCGCCGACCAGGGCTCCGCGCCGCTGCGCTTCGGCGTGCTGGCTGCAGCCCACGTCGGACGCCTTGAGCAACCAACGCTCAACGAAAGCTCGGGCGTGGTCGCCAGCCGGAACCAGCCGGGCGTGCTGTGGACCCACAATGACAGCGGTAATGCTTCGACGATCTATGCGGTCGGGCCAACCGGAATCGCACTCGGCGAGTTCACCGTCGCCACGCCCAACACGGATTGGGAGGACATCGCGATCGACAACCGTGGCCACCTGTACCTCGCCGATTTCGGCAACAACGGCGGCCAGCGCCCGTCGGTCGCGGTCCACCGGCTCATCGAGCCGACGGTCGCACCCTTGGTCGCATCAAGAGCTGTGGCCGATCCAGGATCGGCCCTGGCTGTCGAGGTCACCTGGACGCTGACCTATCCCGGCCTGGCCTTCGATTGCGAAGCCCTGGTGGTCCACGACGGCTGCGGTTGGCTGATCGACAAGCGGGTCGGCGAACAGGCCGGGCTGTGGCGGTTCCGGCTCGATGGTCCGCAGGCCCAGGTGCTCGAAGCGGTCGTCCGCTTGCCGATCCGCACCCCGGTGACCGGCGCCGACATCAGCAGCGATGGTCGGCGATTGGCGGTTATCGGCTATGTCGGGCTCAGTGTCTTCACGCTGGCAGGGGACCTGCCCAGCGCCGCCACCGCGACCCCCTGCCATATCGGTTTCCTGCAACCCAGGATCGAGGCCTGCTGCTTCGTTCCTGGTGGCGTGCTCGCGACCTCCGAGGATCGCGATGTCTACCTGTTCAGCGATGCGCTGATCGCCGGGAGCTCACCGTGATCGTCGCAATCGGCTCCGACCACGCCGGCTTCCGCCTCAAGCAGGCGATCATCGCGCAACTAACCGGCCTAGGTCATACCGCGCGCGACTTCGGTACCAGGGATGAGCAGCCCTGCGACTACCCGGATTTCATCCGCCCCGCAGCTGAAGCGGTCGCATCCGGGGCCTGCCAGCGCGGCATCGTCCTCGGCGGATCGGGCAACGGCGAGGCGATCGTCGCCAACCGCATCCGCGGCGTGCGCTGCGGCCTAGCCTGGAATCTCGACAGCGCGTTGATGACCCGTCGCCACAACGACGCCAACGTCCTGGCCATGGGCCAGCGCATGGTCGCCCAGGACCTTGCCCTGGAGATCGTCGCCGCGTGGCTGGCCGAGCCCTTCGAAGGCGGGCGCCACGTCCAACGCATCCGCAAGATCGACGCGTAACCCGGGGCAAGTGGCGGCGATTTTCTCCGCCCCGCGCGCTCCATCGGTGCCGCACGCTGCCCCCCGCGAACATTCAACGGCCGTGCACCCCCTCCGCCTTGCCTCCACTGCCCGCATCCCGCCCGCCATGATCGCGCCCAGTCGCAGCGTTGTACGCTCGACCCTACTGGTGATGGACAAGGGGATGGTCATGGAAGTGCATTTCGACGAGGCGGTGCAACATCTCGCGGGCACCGACCGCATCCGCAAACAGACCGATCAGGCGATCAACGCCCGCATCGATCGCGACACCGATATCCGCATCATGTGGTACGCCGACCGCCCCGCGGGCGAGGTGAACCTGCGGCTCGGCGAACTCGACGAGGAGTGGGACATGGAACGCGTCCTGGCCAGCAACGGCTCGCTACTCGCGCTGACCGGCGCCGTGCTCGGCTGTCCGGCGGTGAAGGATCTCGTCCCCCTGCTGCGGCGCCTCGGCATCCGCACCCGGCGCGAGATCGACCGCGAGCGCCAGGCGCTGCGCCGCCTGGTCAACGCCCGCGAAGCCGTCGCCGTCTAGCTAGTCGCATTCGGATTTCGCGGGGGCGCTGGCGCGCCGAGCTTCCGCGAGATCCGAAGGCTCTGGACTCTTTATTTCGGGGGACTTCGCCCCCCGGGCCCCCGCAGAATGCTTCTTCAGCATCCTGCTAGGCTGGCCCGGCCAACGCCGCGCGCACCCGCTCGGCGACCAGCTTCGCTGCGTCGGCCACCGGCACGTTCTCGACCGCGCCAGTGCGCGGCTTGAACTCGACGACCCCCTCTGCGACGCCGCGTCCGCAGACCACGCGGAACGGAAGGCCGATGAGATCCCAATCCTTGAACTTGACGCCCGGCTTGAGGTCGCGGTCGTCGAGCACGACCTCGATGCCCGCGGCGCGCAGTTCGTCGTAGATCCCGCGCGCGGCCTGCTCGACCACGGCGTCGCCGGGCTTGCCGACCGGCACGACCACGCAGTGGTAGGGCGCGATGGTCACCGGCCAGCGGATGCCGTCCTGGTCGTTGTGCTGTTCGACCGCGGCGGCCACCACCCGTGACGTGCCGATGCCGTAGCAGCCCATGATGAACGGGTAGCGCTTGCCGTCCTGACCGGTGAAGGTCGCGGCCATCGCCGCGCTGTACTTGGTCCCGAGCTTGAAGACGTGCCCGACCTCGATGCCGCGGCGTTCCTGCAGCGGTTTGCCCGATTGCGGGCAGGCGTCGCCGGCGCGGTAGGTGATCAGGTCGGCCCAGGTCAGCGGCACGCCCGCATCCCGCGCCAGCACCACGCCGGCGAGGTG
>JACDEC010000318.1 GCA_013816645.1 Planctomycetota bacterium | reverse complement strand
GCGAATGGGCGGGGCGCCCGGATTTCCGCGCGCTCACCGTCCCCGTGACCAGGGCCCACTGGGGCACCATCACCCGCGAGGATTGGACCTTCAGCGCATTCACCACGCAGATCATCGAGCAGGGACCGGTCCGCACCACGGTCCGGGTGGTGATCACCGCCAGCAACCGCGCCGAACCCTATGCCTACGACATCACGCTCTACGCCGGGGAACGCTTCTTCAAATTCCACCAGCTCAGCGGACGCATCAACGACTGGTTCCTCGACCTGAACCTGGACAAGCGGACCGCCTGGCGCCCGACCCGTTGGCGCAGCGGCGGGAACCATCATTTCGCCAAGGACACGGTGGAGCTGCCCGATCATCCGGGTGAAAAATTCATGCTCGGGTGGGACAAGGGTCCCGGCCCGACCACCCAGCACGACGAATACACCGGGGAAGGCGAAGGCGACCTGTTCGCGCGGGACCTCTGGGTCGAGTTCGCCCACGGGTGGGGGCAGGCCATGCTGCTCAACAAGGTCGGTGATCCCGACAACAGCCGCTCTCGATTCGGCGTGGACGTGCGCGGCCTGCCCTTCTGGTATCCCTGGGCGGGCGTGGGCAACGTGGTCTATGCGCTCGATCCGCGCGGAGGTCCCACCGCGCCGGTGGCTGGCATCCTCAATGGGCCGGCGGGCGAGGTCGCGTCCTGGACGGCGCATGAGGATCCCTTGGGCGAGGCCGGCTTCTGCCAGCACATCCCGTCCCAGCTCGATCTCGATCCCGCCGTCTACGACTGCACGTTCACCCACACGTACATGCTCAACGATCGCTACCAGGGCGTGGCCGACCGCGCCAAGCCGATCTTCGGCATCAAGTTCGCGATGAACGCGCGCAGCGGATCGTTCTTCATCTGGCTGGGCGACAACGGCGACATCCTTCCCGACATCGCCGACCCCGCGTTCACGGTCGGTTACCGTTCACCCCTGTGGCAGGATTATTCGCGCTTCACCAGCGGTGTGGCCAACCTGCAGGATGCGCTGGCCTGGAACGTGGAGTGGGCGGACCCGGCCACCACCTACCCCTACGCGATCGAGCCCGAGGTCATCGCCGCCAACATCGAGCGCGCGCGCAAGGGCGACGACCTGGGGGGCTCGGCCCTGGTGCAATTCTGGAGGATGAGCAGCGATCAGGATCGCGTGGGACTGGCCGTCGAATTCCTCAGGCAGCTCAAGGAGCACCCCGAGGTCAAGCTCAGCCGTACCATGAAGCGCGCCCAGGACGAACATTGGGAGCACGACGGGGTGTTCCAATGGTACACCTACGACCGCTACGTCGCCGGACGCCTGGACGATCTGAAGCTCTATTTCTCGCTCGGCCGCACGGACCAGGGCGGACTGCTCAGCGTGGAGCAATGGAAGGCGCTCAAGCGCTACGCCGCGTTCTTCTTCCAGACCGAGTTCGATGAGGACCGGGCGATGTTCTGGAATCCGGGCACCGACATGAACCACGGCGGCGGCAGCATGACCTCGCAGGGCAACCTCGCGCGGCTCGGCATCATCCTCGGCTTCGGAACCTGGCCCGACGCCAAGCGCTACGCCGACCTGCCCGTCGCCGAACAGGAGAAGGCGCTGCGCAACGAGTTCGGGCGCTGGGGCGCGCAATTCACCGGCACACATTACTCGTCGCTCGCCGCCATCACCCAGCCGCTGGCCGGGCTGGTCGACTTCCAGTGGCGCTCGTACACGCAGCCCGACCGCTACCCCGATGCATTCAAGTCCGACCCGCGGCTGCGCCACTACGCCTTCTTCCTGCTCAACCGCACTAGCGTCAAGGATCCGCGCTACGGCAACATCCGCATGCCGGTCGCGATCGGCAACGCCGGAGCCGGTTGGGGCCATCCCGCCGCGGCCCTGCTGGCGACCGGTTTCCGGCACCTCGATGCGAACCTGTCGCGCTGGCTGGTGTGGGCCTGGGACGCCAATGGCCGATCGAACCGCATGACGCCCCTGCTGCCGCTGATGTTCGACTACGGCATGCCGGCCGAGCCCTATCCGTTCCCGGCGATCAGCAGCTTCCCCGGCAACATGACCATCCACCGTTCGGGCGCGCACACGGCGAACGAGACCGGCGTGTGGATCACCGACGGCACCGGCTTCTTCCAGCACCGCGAGCCTGCGGAGAGCGGCGAGGTCCACATCGACGTCCTGGGCAAGCCGCTGGTCACCAACTCGACCTCGTACGTCTTCCCGATGCAGGGCAACGAACTGTACAAGAATGTCATCGGCACCGACACCCGGGATTGGGACCGGAGCGATTCCTACCGCGGCGACTGGCACAGCCCGTGGGAGAACGATCGGGTCGAGGCGATCGGTGCCTACGCCGACGGCAGCTATTCGCGCAGCGGATTCACCTCGACCGATCAGGCCCAGAAGGACCTGACCTGGCAGCGTCACATCGTCCTGGTGCGGCCCGATCCCGAGACCCCGGTCATCGCGATCCGCGACGTGCTCTCGAAGCCGGGCAGTTACACCTCGACCTTCTGGATGCAGACCGAAGGGGCGATCACCGCGCCAGGCGGCACGAAGATCACGCCGCCGCTCAAGATCTGCCCCTCGAACAACTCCCAGCACCCGACCCCCGAGCAATCGCCCTCCGCCGTGAAGGTCGACCTGGCAGCCGGTGTGTCGACCTTCGGGTTCAGCGGCCATGATTGGGTGAATCTCTACAAGGATTACGCCCGGGTCGGGGTCAGCGACGTGGGACCGCTGGTGGATACCGAGGTCAGCGTCGTCGGCGCCGCGCCGGCGCAGGCCGTGGTCGGCCACTGGCGGGTCCAGGATGGGACCAACCAGTTCGTGGAGCAGACCGAGAACCGTTTCGACGACCGTCAATACCTGCGGGTGAAGTTCACGGGCACCGAGCACACCACGGTGTTCACGCCCTTCTTCCGCGGCAAGCGGCCAGCCGACCTGAAGGTCACCCGGGAAGCCGACGGCGCGGTGCGGGTCTCGTACACCAACGCGACCGGCGCCAAGCGCGCGATCGTCATCAACGCCACCGGCTACCGCATCGAGACCGGCGGCAAGGTCACCAGCCGCGCCACCTTCGCGACGACAATGCCCGCCAAGCTCTACCCGCAGTGGCAGGACGTGGACTATCCGGGGCCGGCAGAGCGGTGAACGATGCGCGGCCGGTCAGCGCACCGCCGGTCGCGGAGAGTCCGGCGGAGTCGACGCTGCCCTGAGCGGCGAACCGCTGGGCGTCCTGGCCGGTGGTCCGGACCAGCGACGGCTGCTCAGGCCTCGGCGATCGTCTTGTTGCCCATGGTCGGCGGCGTGAAGTCGCGCAGGTCGAAGGGAACGTCGGCCTTGAGGTAGGCGAGCATGCGGTCGCGCAGCGTCTCGAATCCGCGGGTGAAGGTCGGCTTGAGCACCCAGCCGACCACGCCGGCGCGCTTGCCGCGTTCGATGAGCACGGGATCGAATTCGCTGCTCCAGATCAGCACCGGGATGGTCCGCCACAGCGCATTGCCGGCGAGGATCTGCAGCAGTCGGCCGGTCGGGGCGTCGGGCATGTCGGGACGGCTGAGGATGAGGTGCGGGCGCGTGCCGCGCAGTTGACCCGAGCGCAGCGCGAGGACCGCCAGTTCCACCGAGCGGGCGGTCTCCAGTCGAGCCTCGTTGATGCTGCTGAAGGCCGCGGTCAGGGCGGCGATGTCGACCGAGTTGTCTTCGACGAGCAGCAGGTCGAGGATCACGGGTCGCACAACCCAAGGTACTCCGCGATCGCCTGGTTCGGCAAGACGTCATTAGCGGTTGCGTAGGAGATAGTTAGCGGGGAGTCTCGATCACTGCCGGCGAGGCGTTGGTGGCTTCCCGCCCGCCGCGGCTCGCTTCAGACGCGACGGATGCGGCGAAGGATCTGCGAGGTGTGTTCCCGCGGAAGTGGCGTGCGGTGCGTGCCCGGACGCTGCGTTCCCTGCACGCCGACGGCACGCAGCAGGTTGCGGCCGAGCGTCTCCCACTGCGCCCAATCCGTTGGTTTGATCAGGAAGGCGTCCGCGTCGGTGGCCTGGCGACGCTCGGTCGGCACCTCGCTGCCGCTGAGGATGACGATGCGTGGGCACGGCTGCCGCTGTTCGGCGCGCAGTTGGCGCAGCAGGTCGAGGCCGCCGCCACCCGGCAGGTTCAGGTCGAGGATGATCAGGTCGAAGCGCTTCCCACCGTGCCGGTAGATCTCCAGCGCGGTGTCGGCGCGCGTCGCGGCCTGCACTTCGATCTCGGGACCGAGCATCTCCAATGCCTCGCGCAGCAACTGCGCATCGCCGGCATTATCTTCGACGTGCAGGATGCGGAGCACCATGGCGTGGATGTTAGGAGCCGTGGTTTGCGGGGCAAGGCGGGGCGGAGATCGTGGTACCTATCGACGGCGGATGACACGCGCAGGGATGGGCGACGCGAGGATCTGCTTGCTTGGGTGTTCCGCTCCGCGGCGTTGCTCGGTCCGTTCGCGAAGCGAGCGCCTGGTGCTTCCCCCGCCATGCCTTGCGCTGCGCTCTCGCGGCGTTCCTCGGCCGGAGCGGCTTGTGCGAAGCGAGCGCCTGGTGCTTCCCCCGCCATGCCTTGCGCTGCGCTCTCGCGGCGTTCCTCGGCCGGGGCGGCCTGCGCTACGCGAGCGCCTGGTGCTTCCCCCGCCATGCCTTGCGC
>JACDEC010000317.1 GCA_013816645.1 Planctomycetota bacterium | reverse complement strand
GGGTGAAGTGATGGCTGAAGATCGCGTGGGGCGACCAGCCCCTGAACAGGCCGGGATGGAAGACGTGCCGGCAATCGTGGAATCCGTCGTGGCGCAGGCGCGCGAGCAGCCAGGCCTCGAGGTCGCCCCACAGGAACAGCCAGGGGGCGGTGGACACCGGCGGAGCAACAGCTGTCCGGTAGCCGGGATCGATGACGAAGCGCTGGGATCGGGCGTGGGCCAAGGACGGTTTCAGGGCGGCCATCGGCGTGCTTTGTAGGGGGCCGACATGCGGGAGGAAGCGGAGGCGGCCGAGCGGTGGCGCGCATTCCACGCGTATGCTGGGCTCAGGCTGACCAGCCTTGCCGCTGGTGGTCCGCGCTTAGCATGGCCCCGCATGAAGCACGCCGAGGTCATTCGTCGGGTGCGGGCAGAAGCCCGCGACCGCGGCGTGCGCTGGACCAACCAGCGCCAGATCATCGTCGACGCCTTCATCACCAGCGACGACCACCTCACCGTCGAGGAACTGCACCGCCGGGTACGCGAGATCGACCGCACGGTCAGCGCCGCCACCGTCTACCGGACCGTGAACATGCTGGTCGACATCGGCGTCGCCCACAAAGGCAACTTCGGCAGCGGCTCGGCGAGCTTCGAGTGCGCGCTCAACAAGGATCACCACGATCACCTCGTGTGCCTGACCTGCGGCAGCATCCGCGAGTTCCACCACGACCGCATCGAATCGCTGCAGGAGGAGATCGCGCAGAGCAATGGCTTTGCCCTGCACCACCACCGTATGGAGCTCTACGGGGTGTGCGCGGCGTGCCAGAAGAAGGGGGCGACCGCCCCTGGAACCACGCCGGCAGCATCAGGAACCTGATGCGCGAACGGCGCGACTTGCGCCCCTGCGCGTGCCCTCTAGACTCCGCCGCGCCCGATCGGGCCCTGTAGCTCAGTTGGTAGAGCAATGGATTGAAAATCCATGTGTCGGCGGTTCGACTCCGCCTGGGGCCACCAGAAGCCCGGTAATCAGCAATGGTTACCGGGCTTTTTCTTTTTCTGGGCGACGGCGCGGGTCTGTCGGATCATCCGCCATGGCGCCGACAGCGGGCGTGGTGCATGGTCGATCATGCGTCTGGCTGCCTTGCTGATGATCGCTTTGGTTGCTGCCGCCGCCGAACCCGTCGATCCCGCCGCCGAGGTAGCGCGTCGGCTGGAAACGACCTTCGACCGGCTGCTCGCCGACCCCGAGGCCTACCAGGCCACCGTGTTGCAGAAATGCCGCGGCTTTCCTGAAGGCGGCCTCTTCCCCTTCACCTTTCCGGCCATCGCCTACGCGGTGCTCGCGCAGGGCGATCGCCAACGCGCGCCGCAACGCCTGGCGTCGGCTGCGCTCTGCCTCGACCGCGCCATGGGCGTGGTAGCGCGCAAAGTCGAGGCACCCGGTGGGGACCTCGCCCGGCTCGCCGATTACCGGCAGCACGCGACCTACATCGGCCAACTCGCGCTCGCGCTCGGGGTCTGGCGGCTCGCCGGCGGCGACGATCGCTACGAGGCGGTCCACGCGCGACTGCACAGCGTGCTGCTCGACGCCCTGGTCGCGGCGCGCGGGGATCAGTTGCGTTCGTTTCCGACCTATGCCTGGACCTTCGACACCATCCCGTGCCTCGCCGCCCTGCGCCTGCGCGACCGGGTGCGCGGCGAGTCCACGGCCGACGCCGCCATCCGCGAGCACCTCGCCTGGGTGGCGAGCGAGGGCGTCGACGCCGCCACCGAGCTTCCCGCCAGCATCGTCGAACCCGGGAAGCGAGCGCCGCCGCGCGGGTGCGACCTCTCGCTGCGCGTCGCCATGCTCGCCCAGGTCGATCACGGCGCCGCGCGCGCGCTGTGGCAACGCTACGTCGTGGTGCACTGGTGCGAGCGGGCGACCATGGCTGGCTTCCGCGAGTATCCACCCGGCGTCAATCGTCCCGGCGACCCTGATTCTGGCCCGATCCTGCAGGGCATCGGGATGAGCGCGACCGGTCTCGGCATCGCCGCGGCGCGCGCGATCGAAGACCGCGCGATCGCGACGCGGCTCACCGGGCAGCTGCCCGCGATCGCCACTCTGCACAAGCTGCTCGTCGCTGCCGATCCCGGGGCGGCGCGGCGCACCCTGGGCGGTGCCGGCAACGACCCCGACTACGTCACCGGGTTCCTGTTCGGCGATGCCTGCATGTTCTTCTGCGTGACCTGGCGCGACTTGGGGACGGCGCTCGACGCCAGCGAGTGAGCGCGGTCCCGGCGCCCCGCGCGTTGAAGATCGTCACCTCGTCCGACACGCCGCTGGAGCGTCGGGTATACTCCATCCATCAGGGCGCCGGGCTCCCGGCTAAGGGCACCTGGGAGATCGACCACCGGCCCGTCCGGAGCCGATCGCTACCAACACGCATACGCCCCGCACGGGGCACGAAGCGGCCGCCCGGGCAACCGGACGGCCGCTTTCTTTTTCCTGTGCGTGCGCCGGGTGGACCGAGCCCCCGGTCGGGGCCGTTCACCAACGCAGGCTTATGCCGACGTGCACCCGCGCATTGGCCGCGAGCTGGAGGCCTCGTCGTCCTGCCAGAGCGGCGCCTCGACGCCGAACTCGGCGGACCGCCGGCTCCGCCAGGCGACGGTGAGGTCGGGGCCGGCGAAGAGGAATCGCCTCACCGGCATGCACGGGTGCCTCCAACATCGCGCCGCCCTCGTTCCTGGAATCGTTGAGCCTGCCGGAAGCGGCGACACCGGCATGAGCGGATCGGCTATACTGGTCCGATGCTCCCCGGACCCCTGTTGCAGCGTTCACCGGCCATCCTGGCGGTGGATGACAGCGTTGCCGATATTCGTCTGCTGCGCGAGGCTCTCCAAGAACGCAGCGTCAAAGCCGATCTCCTGGTCGCCGAGAACGCCGTCCAGGGTTACGACGCCCTCGGCCGGCGGGGACGTTGGCAGCAATGTCCGCCCATCGAACTCATCCTGCTCGATCTGAATCTGCCGGTCATCTCCGGTTACGAGTTCCTGCGGGTGATCGGCGAGGACGAGGCCTGGGCGCGGATTCCGCTGGTGGTGGTGACCTCGTCGCGCGCCGCCAATGATCGCTACCGATGCGCGCGGTTGGGAGCGTGCGCCTTCGTCACCAAGCCTGCCACCTATAGCGGTTATCTTGGCTTGGCCGATCACGTGAAGCTGGCCTTGGCCGCCGGCGACGTCGCGCACGTGGGTTGGTGACGCTTCCCGGCTGCATGCCGGTCTGTGGGCATTTCCGCCTCCAATTCCTCATTCGATGCGCCACCATCAGTGCCATGTTCGCTCGTCCACTGCTGGTCCTGCTGGCGATGGGCGCCCTGTGCGCCGATGCCGGCTACGAAACTCCGGATGCGCGGCTGGGTGCCCATGTCGGCCCGGTGTCGCTCGAAGTCCAAGCTCTCACTGGTCTGGAACCCGGCGTCGGGGTGATGGTCGGCTGGGTCCGCCCGGGGAGCGCCGCCGAGGCGATGGGCTTGCAGCCAGGGGACGTGCTGCTCGATCTCAATGGTCGTCCGCTCGATAGCCGCTTCGACCTGCGTTCCGAGGTCCGCGCCAGCCGTGGCGGCGACCCCGCGGTCCTCGAGGTCCGACGCGGTTCCGCGCAGTCGACGATCGTCAGCGGCACCTTCGGCGAACGTCCCGCTGGTCGTCCGCGCCGGCCGCTGCCGAGCGAGGACTGGGAGCATCGGGTCGCCGACGAGCAACGCGCCATGCTGGCGCAGCAGGCTGCCGAGGCCGCGCAGGTGCTCGCCGAGATCGCGATGGCCGCCACGCTGTTGATCGACAGCCAGGCGCTCGCTGAATCCACGACCGGACCCTGGCGCCTCACATTTTCCGGTCGCGGTGACGGCGACGCTGGCGAAGTCGCAACGCCCACGCAGACGCCCGAGCACCCGATCGCCTCGTGGACCATCCGTCTCGATCTCGTCGTGCCTTGAGCGGGCGCAGCGCTGGTCCGCGATTCCCGGCCGACGCCCGCCGCTAGGGTGTGGCCATGCCCGCGGTCCCCGCCGCCATCCCGCCGTTGATCATCACCGGACGCGCAGCCAGCGTCAGCTTCGCGACTCCCGTGCTGCTCGCGCCGATGGAGGGCATCACCGAAGCGGTGTTCCGCGAACTGGTCATCGATCTCGGCGGTGTCGGCGGCGCCTGCACCGAATTCATCCGCGTCTCCTCCTCGGCTATTCCGCGCAAGGTCATCGCGCGCCACCTCGGCGCGCAGCCCGCCGCGTGCCCGGTCGGCGTCCAGCTCATGGCCCCGGACGCAGAGCACATCCAGGCCACGATAGAGGCCGCCGCCAGCGCCGGGGCGCCGTGGATCGATCTCAATTTCGGCTGCCCGGCGCCGGTAGTCTTCGACAAATGCGCGGGTTCGGCGCTGCTCGCCCATCCCGAGCGGGTCGGCGCGATCATCGCCGCGGCGGTGGCGGCTACGGAGGTGCCGGTCTCGGCCAAGATCCGTGCCGGCGTCGCCGACTCCAGTCGGCTCGACGATCTGGTGCTCGCGGCCATCGAGGCCGGCGCGGCGATGCTGACCGTGCACGCCCGCCTGCGCACCCACGCCTACACCCATCCCGCGACCTGGGCGTGGATCGCCCGCGCCCGCGCATTGATCGACCGTTCGGGGCGGCGCGTGCTGCTGGTCGGCAATGGCGGGGTGGACCACCACGACG
>JACDEC010000316.1 GCA_013816645.1 Planctomycetota bacterium | reverse complement strand
ATGCTGGCGTTGGCGGTGATGCCGATCATCGCCGACCACGCGCCGGCGCGCTCGTCGGCGGCGCGCCCCAGGCGATCGTGCGGCGGCTCGCCGAACAGCGCTTCGAGCATGCGCACGTCGCCGCCGCCGTGCGGGCCGTCGCCCTTCCAGACCTCGACGTCGTAGCCCGGCTGGCCCAGCGGCATGACCCGGGTGCGGGTCTCGCCGCCCTCGACGTGCTTGAACTCGAGGCGCCCCTTGGTGCCGTCGACGCCGAGGGTCAGGCCTTCCCAGGGCGAGAACGCCTGCAGCGAATAGGTGAGCAACGCTCCCGAGGCGTAGCGCGCGCTGACGCTCATCGAGTCGGGGATGTCGATCTCCGGCGAGAAGACGCAGCGATCGCGCAGGTAGCCGTCGTGGGCTTCGTGCTCGAGGTACAGGCCCTTGAGATGCGCGTCCTTGGTGAGGTCGAGCCGGTACGGGCAGCGCGCAGCGGCGCGGCAATCGAGGCAGCGCGGGCCGCGATCCTGCAGGCCGAGCGCGTCGGCGTTCTGCGGGGTGTAGAAGCGGCGCGCGCCCCGGGCGAAGACGCTGACCGGGTCGGAGTCCAGCAGCCAGTTCACCAGGTCGAAGTGGTGGGTGGATTTGTGCACCAGCAGCCCGCCCGACTTGCCGAGCTGGCGGTGCCAGCGGCGGAAGTAGTCGGCGCCATGGCTGGTGTCGAGCAGCCACTGCATGTCGACGGCGACCGGATCGCCGATCACTCCCGAGAGCACGATGTCCTTGAGCTGGGTGAAGTAGGGCGCCCAGCGCAGGTTGAAGCCGACCACGCAACGACGGCCGGTCTCGCGGCGCGCGGCGAGGATGGCGCGGCAGTCTTCGGCGGTGCAGGCGATCGGCTTCTCGAGCACGACGTCGATGCCGGCACGCATCGCCGCAGTGGCGTAGCGCGCGTGCTCGTGGTCGGGCACCGCGATCAGCACCGCGTCCGGCTTGGCCTCGGCGAGCATGCGCGCGAAGTCGCTGAACAGCGCCGGCCGCTGGCCGTGCTCGGCGATCAGCCCGGCCAGGCGCTGGTTGCGGCCGGCGTTGTGGTCGCACAGCGCGACGATGTCGATCGTGCCGGTGAACTGCTTGGCGATCGCCCGCGACCACCACTCGCCACGTGATCCGACGCCGAGGACGGCGAAACGCTTCCAAGCCATGCAGACTCCGAGTGGTTCGATTCAGGTCGACGCGCGGACGATCAGGCGCGTCGGCAGCAGGCGCGACCAGCCGCCGGCCGGCGGCGGATCGCCACGGACCTTGGCCAGCAGCACTTCGGCCGCGGCGACGCCCAGGGCGTCGTTGTCCTGCTGCACCGTGGTCAGCGGCGGGAACGACAGCGACGCGGCCATGCGGTCGTCGAAGCCGATCACCGCGATCTCGGCGGGGATCTTGATGCCCAGCTCATGCAGGCCGGCGAGGATGCCGAGCGCGACGATGTCGCTGTAGCCCATGATCGCGTCGGGGCGCGGGTCGAGCGCCGCCACCGCGGACGCCGCCTTGCGCCCGTCTTCCCAGGTCGGCTTGGGCATCGGCACGATGATCGGCGGACGGCCGAGTTCGCGCATGGTGCGCTCGTAGCCATCGAGACGGCTGCGTTCGTCGATGACGCCGACGTAGGCGATGCGTTTGCGACCGCGGCTGGCGAGGTAGGTGACGGCTTCGTGCACACCCTGCTGGCGGTCGTGGCGCACCGCGTCGACGTCGCGGTCGGGGTGGTCGAGGAAGATGTAGGGCACGCCGCCGACTTCGAGGCGGCGGGCGGCCGGTTTGGCCTGGGGCCCGTCGCCGGGGAACAGCGCGATGCCGCCGGGACGCCGGCTGATCAGCTCGTCGAGCAGATCGCGATTCTGCCGGCGGGCCTGGTCTTCGAGGCCGAAGAGCAGGCCGAGCGCCATGTCGCCGGCGCGCAGGGCGCGCTCCATGCCGGCGATCTTGGCGATGTGCAACTCGTCGCGCTGGCCGCCGATGCCGCCGGCGAGCACCAGCACCTCGTGCGAGCGGCCGGTGCGCAGGCTGCGCGCCAGGCGGTGCGGCCGGTAGTCGAGCTCCTTGGCGCTGGCCAGGACGCGCTCGCGCACGTCCTTGTGCACGTAGCCGGCGCCCTTGAGGGCCCGCCCGACGGTGCGGATGGAAACGCCTGACGCCTCAGCGATATCCTTAAGTCGTGCCACGGTATGCCAACGATGGCAGAGCCGCGTCCAATTGCAAGGGCCAGCCCTGTCCGCGATCAGAGCTCGAGGAGCTTGGCCAGCTCGGCTGGCCGGTGCTCGATCAGGGCGCTGGGCCAGGGCTTGCGGTAATTGGTGTCCTTCAGCTGCTGCCACAGGCGCTGGGCCGAGATGTCGCCGAAGGACGAGAAGTAGACGTAGCGCGGCTGGCTGGTGCGGTTGACCGAACCGGCGTGCACGCACATCGGGTTGAAGACGATCAGGTCGCCAGAGCGCGCCGTCACCTCAATGCCCTGGGTGAGGTCGACCCCGGCGAGGCCGGCGGGATCGGCATGCAGGCGCTTGAGGCCCTCGGCGTCGAGGCCAGCCGCGGCCGCGTAGGTCAGGCGATGCGAGCCCGGCACGATCATGAACGATCCGCCGCCGGGCGCGACGTCGGACAGGGCCTGCACGTGATGATAGTAGGTGCGCTTGGGCGTCGCCGCGAAATCCTCGGGCGCGAAGGCCATGTCGATGTGCCAGCCGCCGGGTCCGCCGCCATGCTCCGCGGGATCGGTGCGGATCAGCACCTGTTCGAGCAGTCGGAGATCGCCGCGCGCGGTGATGCCCAGCTCATCCATCGCCAGGGCGATGAGCGGTTCGCGGTAGAGGATCTCGGCGAGGATGTCCCCGGTGATGGGATGGCGCAGTTCGCGGACCGCGCCCCCCGGCGTGGTGGCGGGTGGTCCCAGGAGCTGGTCGATGTGTTGGCGCAGCCGGGCGACCAGCTGCGGTTCCATGAACCCAGGCAGCACGTCGTACCCGCGCTCCTCGAGGCGGGCGCGGTGGAGGGCGAGGTCGTAGGTAGGTAGGGAGGCGACGGGCATACTGGCTCCGACCGTAGTGTCGCGGAGCTGGGACGACAGTCCGGCAGCGGACATGCCCGATCCCGCACGCACGGCGTGGACCCCCTGCCAGGAACGCTACCATCCCGCATGAACCCGGTCGTCGACATCCGCTCGGTCGCCTGCTTCTCGGCCCGGCTCGCTGCCGGGCCGCCGATGACCTGGGGGATCCCTCTGCACTACGATGAGTGGGTACTCGACTTCTGTCGTTACCCCGGTCTGCACGTCAAGGTCGAGGCCCCCGGGGTCCCGGTCGAACCGTGGGCTCGCCAGTCGCACACCTGGCACCTCTACGCGCCGAACACGGTGTACCACGAAGCCGCCGAGCGCCCCGATCTCGTGGTCGACAAGCGCTGGGTGCTGTTCGCGCTCGAGGGCGCGCTGCCACCGCTGAGCGATCGGCGGTTCCTGAGCGCGATCGATCCGGACGGCGTGCTCGAGCCGCTGATCGTGACCATGCACGAACTGCGCACCGGCGGCATCGGCGAAGCGCTGGCCTCCCGCGGCCTGCTGCTGGCGATGCTCGGCCACCTCATCGCCGCCAGCCACGGCCCCGGCGACGGCATCACCACCCCCTACATCGTGCGCCGTCCCGGCCGCGCGCAGAAGGATCCGACCCTGCGCGAACGCGTCGACACGATCGTCAGCGCGCGCCTGCGCCGTCCGCCGTCGCTCGCGGAACTCGCCCAGACCCTGCACCTCTCGGAGTCCTCGCTGTCGCACCGCTTCAAGGCCGAGACCGGCATGGGCGTGATCGAACGCGTGCGCTTCCTGCGCGTCGACGCGGCGCGCCGCCTGCTGCTCGAACCCGAGGCCAGCGTGAAGTCGGTCGCCAGCGCGCTGGGCTTCAGCAGTCCGTACCACTTCTCGCGGATCTTCACCGACATCGCCGGCATGCCGCCGAGCGAATGGCTACGCCGAAATGGGTCATAAGCGGAGTGAATGCCGGGTGCCGGGTGGCCCAGCATGCAGGCAGCAACAAGCATTAAGCAGCCAGCGCCCAGCGCCCAGCGCCCAGCGCCCAGCGATGAGCGCATTCTCACGGTTCATCCAGATGCTGGATGAACCGCGTCAGCATCTTCCCGACGATGACCACCTGCGCGTGCGTCCGTTCGTATTCGGCCTGACCAATGCATCCGGCATCGCACGCGAGCATCAGTTGCGCCCGCACCTCATCGGCAGAAGCGCGCGCGATATCCAGGAACCGCCGCCGTTCGCGATCATGCCGTCGCCCGGCGCCTTCGGCGATGTTGCTGGCGATGGAGATGGCCGCCCGCCTGATCTGCGATCCCAGCCCCGCCTGATCGCGCATCCCCTCCGCGATCGCGCCGACCTCCCGCACCACGACCCGCGCCTGCTGCCAAACCCTGAGATCCTCGAAACAACTCATTAGTGAGTCTCCTTTCAACCCCGACGCCGCGGTCGCGCGCAGGCGTCAAGGGCGCCGAAGGCGCGGCCATCCGGCCGCAAGCGGCGCCCCGCCGCGCCGCCCTTGACGCCGAGCACGTCCGCGACGATCGGGGTGAAAGGAGACGACGAGGCAACCCCAAGTCCAAAGTGCCTTCGGTGTCCCCAGCGCCCAGCGCCCAGCGCCCAGCGCCCAGCGCCCAGCGCCCAGC
>JACDEC010000014.1 GCA_013816645.1 Planctomycetota bacterium | reverse complement strand
ACCCACGCCCACGGCACCAGCGCGCTATCCCTGATCGCCGGGTCGGCGTCCGCGCTGGCGACGATCGCCACGGTCCCTGGACGCGATGCGAATGTGGAGGCGCTACGGGTCATCGCGGGCAGCGAGGTTGCGCTCATCCGACGGTGCGCAAGCCGTAGCGACCGCCGCCTCTGCGGCGCGAAGCGGGTTGAGACGGCGGGCGCGGGCCGATGATCCCCGGCGATGCAGCCCGACGCCATTCCGACGCGCCGGCAACGGACCATGGCCATCACCATGCTCATCGGGTGCTGCGCGGTGTGGGGCCTGTCCTTCCCGCTCATGCAGATCATCGCCGATGGCCTGGGACGGGCGTCCGGGCTGCCGACGCCGCTCTCCTTCCACGACGACGTCGCACAGCGCGCCCTGTTCACGGGCTGGCGCTTCCTCGCTGCCACCGTGCTCTATGGACTGTGCATCGCGGGGCGGCTGCGACGCATCGGCCGACAGGAACTGCTCGGCGGGCTCGCCGTCGGCAGCGTGACCTCGCTGGGTCTGGTGCTGCAGATGACCGGCCTGCGCTACGCCCTGCCCTCGTTGTCGTCGGTGCTCACCGCCCTGAGTGTGATCGTGGCCCCGGTCGCCCAATCCCTGCTGCTGCGTCAGCCGGTCCGGCCGATGGTCTGGGCGACCGCCGCGATCGCCTTCACCGGCGTGGTGGTGCTGGGCTCTGGCAACGCCGGCGCCAGCGCCGAGCGCACCCTCGCCGTAGCCGCCCCGCTGCCCTGGCTCGGCGAGATGCTCACCCTCGTCGGCATGCTGATGTTCACGGTGCAGATCCTCGCGCTCGACCGCTGGGGCAAACGCGGCAGCGATCCCGAACTGCTCGCATTCGTGATGTTCGCGACCTGCGGCACGCTCAGCCTCGGGATCGGCTGCGCCCTCGGCGACGGTGGCCTGTGGTCGACGTCGGCCCTGGCGGCGCTGCGCGCCGACCACGAATGGCTGGCGGCCAGCGCGACGGTGATCGTGCTGTGCACGGCCCTGGCGATGTGGCTGATGATCCGTTACCAGCCCGTGATCTCGCCGGCGGCGGCCTGCGTCCTCTACTGCCTGGAGCCGGTGTTCGCGACGCTCGCCTCGGTGGCGATGCGCACCGAGCGCCTGACCACGATCACCGTGATCGGTGGCGGATTGATCATCGCGGCGGTGCTCGGCCTGGCGATCAGACGGGGGCCAGGGGCCGGGGGACGGGGTCCGGCAGGAGACGCCAGTCCGACCCCTGAACCCTGAACCCGTCGGGGAGCAGGGGTCGGCAGGAGACCCTCTGACCCCCGACCCCCGTCCCTCGTCCCTCGTCCGCCTCAGTGACCTTTGCGGATCACTCCGTCGCGCGCCTGCACCAGGTCGGGGTAAGTGCGCGCGGGATCGCCATAGCGGTTGCCGGCGTGGTCGCGTCCGCGCGCGAGATAGATCTGGTGGGGATAGCTGTCGTTGGCGAAGCGCACCCGGGTGCTCATGTAGCGCATGGTGTAGCCGCAGCGGCGACGGTGGCTGCGGTTGAAGTTGCTGCCGTGCATCAGCCCGGCGTCGTGCAGGCTCGCCTGGTTGGGTGACAGTTCGAGGTCGACCGCGCGCTTGGCATCGACCTGGTGCGCGACGACTTCGCGGTCGAACACGCTCTGCGCCGGATCGGGGACCGGGGCGTAGTCGCTGTCGCCCCGGCGATGGCTGCCGGGGATGACGCGCATGCAGCCGTTGGCGACGTCCGATTCGTCGATCGCCAGCCACACCGTCACCACCTCCATCGGCGCGAGCATGCCGCGCCAGTAGGCGCCGTCCTCGTGCCAGGGCACCCGCTTGCCGTCACCCGGTGGCTTGCACAGGAAGTGGCTGGAAAACAGGGCGATATCCGGGCCGATCAGCGGCTCGACCAAGTCGAGCACCGCGTCATCGAACAGCCAGTCGAACAACCGGGTGTCGAGGAGATGCGGGACGTCGAGGTGCTCGGGGCGCTGGTCCCTGGGCAGGTCGGCGAGCATGGCGTCAAAGTGCGTACGCAGGCCCGCGAAGCGGTGTTCATCCAACACCGGCTGTCGCTGGATGATGTACCCATCACGGCGGTAATCATCGATCCGTCGCTGGTCCAGACGAGCAGGCAAGCGCTTATGAGCGGTATTGAGCATGCTCACAGACTGCCCAGACGCGCGAACCCGGCTTGTCCGGCCTTGAGCATGACTACGCTGTATTGATATGTCGGTCCGCCTGCGCCTGCGCGATTTCCTGGCTCCCGGGCACAGCTGCCACTTCGCCCGCACCACCGTCCGGCACGCACCCCGGCTGTCGCCCCACCGCCATGATTTCCATGAGCTCTTCTGGGTCGAATCCGGCGACGGTTGGTACGTCCTCGACGGGCGCCGGCACGCACTCGCCACCGGAACCCTGGTGCTGGTCCATGCCGAGGACGAACACGCCTTCGACGCCGTTCCCGGCCACGACTGGGTGCTGGCCAACCTCGCGTTCGCGGTCGGCGAATGGGATGCGCTGCGCCGGCGCTGCTTCCCCGACCATGACGCCTTCGCCCGCGACCAGCAGCGGATCATCGCGCTCGGCCCCACCGGCCACGCGCTGCTCGCCGCCGGCGCGGCCGAACTGGACGACGGCGCGCGCGACCGTGCCGCGCTCGATCGCTTCCTGCTCAATGTCCTGCACTTCGCGCGGATCCGCGCGGCCGCGCCCGCCGTCCCCGACTGGCTGCAACGGGCGCTCGACGGCATCCGCGAACCTGCCGCGTTCCGACGCGGCCCCGCCGCCTTCGTCGCGCTTGCCGGGCTTTCGCCCGAGCACGTCGCTCGCGAGACCCGTCGACTGCTCGGCTGCACGCCCACCGACCTGGTCAACGACGCGCGCATGACCTGGGCCAAACGCCAGTTCGCCGCTGGCGGCGACATCCTCGGGACCTGCCTCGACTGCGGTGTCGAGAACGTCGGGCATTTCTATCGGCTGTTCCGCCTGGCCACCGGGACGACCCCCGACCGCTGGCGGCGCCGCCAGCAGGCGATCATCGGGGGAATGGCCCCAGATCGCTAGTGTCCTGACGCTAGCGCGCGCTCGTCGCGCCGACGTGGTCGACGCCCTGCGCCGGCTCCAGCTGATCAGCCTGCCGATCGGGCAGGGTGAAGTGGAACGTGCTGCCCTGGCCGACCGCGCTCTCGAGCCAGATCTTGCCGCCGTGCCGCTCGACGACCTTGCGGCAGACCGCGAGGCCGATGCCGGTGCCGCCGAAGCGATCGCGCGGATGCAGCCGCTGGAAGATGCCGAAGATGCGATCGTGATGCTCGGGATCGATGCCGATGCCGTTGTCGCGCACGCTGAATTCCCAGACCTCGCCGACCTTGGACGCCGAGACGTGGATGCGCGGAGGCTGGCTGCGGAACTTGATGCCGTTGGCCACCAGGTTCTGGATGAGCTGGGCGAGCAGCACCTCGTCGC
The DNA here is from genome assembly GCA_013816645.1 of Planctomycetota bacterium. Taxonomy (GTDB): domain Bacteria; phylum Planctomycetota; class UBA11346; order UBA11346; family UBA11346; genus JACDEC01. Next base: position 13,307 of record JACDEC010000014.1, on the reverse strand, counting down.
CGGCGATCTTGGGCAACGGATCATGGGTGACCGTGGCCTGAGCCTCCTGGATCGCCGCTTGCAGATTGAACAGGCAGCGGTCGAGCACGACCTCGAAATCGACCAGCTGGGCGCGGGTATCGCGCGCGCCGGCACGCGAGTAACTGAGCAGGTCGTTGATCAGGCTCTGCATGCGCACCGCGCCCTCGACGGTGTAGCCGAGGAACTCCTGGGCCTTCTCGTCGAGCTGGTTGGCGTAGCGCTTGGAGAGCAGCGAGGAGTACGCCGACAGCATGCGCAGCGGCTCCTGCAGGTCGTGCGAGGCCACGTAGGCGAACTGCTCGAGCTCGGCGTTGGAGCGCGCCAGCTCCTCGCTCTTGCGGATCAGGACGTCCTCGGCCTCCTTGCGCGCAGTCACGTCCTCGATCAGCCCCTGGAGCAGCTTGGTGCCGGGCGGATCCTCGATCAGGGTCTTGGTCATCGACATCCAGAGGTGCTGGCCGTCGCCGCGGCGCATCCGCACCGCGAGGCCCTGCACCTGTTCCTCGGCCATCACCTTCGCGACCACCGCGTCACGTTCGGCGGGATTCACATAGAGGTCGTGGAGGTTGACGTCGGTAGACGCGGAGGCCAAGCCGAGCAGGCGGAAGAACGCGGGGTTGCCCTCGACCAGGCGCCCGTCGAGGTCGGTGCGGAACACCCCGACGTTCAGCCGGTTCAGCAGCGAGTCGAGCCGCATCTGCACGCTGACCGCGCGCTGCTCGGCGGCGAGGCGCAGCTGCTCCCCCTGCATGCGCACCTGACGGGTCATGCGGTAGAGGTCGATGAACACCGCGACCTTGGCGCGCAGCACCTCGGGCACCACCGGAGAGAAGATGAAGTCGACGGCGCCCAGCGCGTAGCCGCGCGCCATGTCGGTCTCGCCGTCGTTATAGGCGGTGATGAAGATGATCGGGGTGTGCTCTGAACTCTTGCGCGCGCGGATCATCTGAGCGGTCTCGAAACCGTCCATGCCGGGCATCTTGACGTCGAGCAGGATCACCGCGAATTCGCCGCGCAGCAGCTCGCGCAGCGCCTCTTCGCCGCTGCGCGCCTTGATGATGTTCTGGTTCAGGTCGAAGAGCAGCGACTCGAGCGCCATCGCCTTGTCGGCCTTGTCGTCGACGATCAGGATGTTGACGGGATCGCCGGCGGGTGACGGAGCCCCCGCCGGAGCCGTCGATCCGCTCCTGGTCCTGGCCTTGCGCTCGGACGCGCCTCTCCGCTCGGACATGTCAGGCCTTCTCGGCCATGCGGAACAGCCAGACGCAGAGCAGCGAGAGCAGCTTCTCGGTGTCGACCGGCTTGGCGATGTAGTCCGAAGCGCCGGCTTCGATGCACTTCTCGCGGTCGCCCTTCATCGCCTTGGCGGTCAGGGCGATGATCGGCAGCGACTTGAAGCGCTGGTTCTGGCGGATCGCCCGCATGGTGTCGTAGCCGTCCATCTCGGGCATCATGATGTCCATGAGCACGCAATCGATGTTCGGCGTCTTGCCGATGACGTCGATGGCGCTCTTGCCGTTCTCAGCCGACAGCACAACCATGTTGTAGCGTTCGAGCACGCTGGTCATGGCGAAGATGTTGCGGATGTCGTCGTCGACCACCAGCACCTTGCGGCCGGCGAGCACGACCTCGGGCCGGTGCAGGTTCTCGAGCATCTGGCGCTTCGGAGCAGGCAGGGCCGCCTGGACGCGGTGCAGGCAGACAGCGGTCTCGTCGAGCAGGCGCTCGGGAGCGCGGAAGTCCTTGAGCACCACCGAGCGGACCTGGCGGCGCAGCGTGGTCTCCTCGGGCCTGGTCAGATCGCGGCCGGTGTGGACGATGATCGGCAGGCGCCGCGCCGCGGGGATAGCATGGAAGCGGTCGATCAGCTCCAGGCCGCTGACGTCGGGCAGCCCGAGGTCCATGACCACGCAATCGATGCGCTTGGTGGTGACCAGTTCCACCGCTTCGGCGCCGGTGCCGGCGACCAGAACTTCGACGTCGTCTCCGGACAGCAGTTCGAGGGCGCGGTCGCGATGGACCTCGTTGTCTTCGACCAGCAGCAGGGTCTTGACCTTGCGCTCGGCGAAGGCCTTGATGTTGGCCAGCACCTCGTCGAGGTCGTCCTGCTTGACCGGCTTGCTGAGCACGGTCAAGGCGCCCTGGCGGTAGCCGCGCTCGATGTTGTCGTCGTTGGTCATGATGTGCACCGGGATGTGCCGGGTCTGCAGGTCGCTCTTCAGGTGGTCGAGCACCCGCCAGCCGTCGACGTCGGGCAGCTTGATGTCGAGGGTGATCGCGGTTGGGCCGTACTCGCGCGCCAGGTTGAGCGCATCGTTGCCGCGCGCGGTGTACAGCACCTTGAAGCCGCGCTCACGGGCGAGGTCGCACATGTAGCGGGCGAAGCTGAGGTCGTTCTCGACGATCAGCACCGACAGGTCGCCCGGCCGTAGCGCCGCGCGGTCGTCGGCGATCTCGCTGGAGATCAGGCTGATCTCCGATTCGTAGGCGAGCTCGTCCGATTCGGCCATCACCTCGGCCAGCTTTGCGGTGGTCGCCGTGGCGTCGGCCAGCTGGGCGTTGGCCGCCGCCGACACCGCCGCCGCCGCCTTGCCCTTGCCGCCGCGGGCGACGTAGACCTTGGGCAGGAACAGGGTGAAGGTGCTGCCCACGCCGGGCACCGAGTCGAGGCGGATCTCGCCGCCGAGCATGCGCGAGATCTCGCGCGAGATCGCCAGGCCCAGGCCGGTGCCACCGTACTTGCGGCTAGTCGAGCCGTCGGCCTGCTGGAAGGCCTCGAAGATGATCTGCTGCTTGTCCGCCGGAATGCCGATGCCGGTGTCGCTCACCGAGAAGGCGAGCACCGTGCCGGCGCCGTTGAGCAGCTCGTTGTCCGGGCTCCAACCTTCGCCGGCGCGCGAGATCTTGATCTCGACCTTGCCTTCGTGGGTGAACTTGAAGGCGTTGGAGAGCAGATTCTTGAGCACCTGCTGCAGACGCTTGGAGTCGGTGTGGATCGACTTGGGTAGGGACGGATCGAGGTGGATCTGGAATGCCAGGCCCTTGTTCTCGGCGACGTGCCGGAAGGTGCGCAGCACGTAGTCCTGGAGATCGCCGAACTGCAGGTCGCCCGCTTCCACGGTCACCGTGCCCGACTCGATCTTCGAGAGGTCGAGGATGTCGTTGATCAGGCTGAGCAGATCGTTGCCCGAGGCGTGGATGGTCTTGGCGTACTCGACCTGGCGCGCGGTCAGGTTGCCATCCTGGTTGCGCGAGAGCTGATCGCTGAGGATGAGCAGCGAGTTGAGCGGTGTGCGCAACTCGTGCGACATGTTGGCGAGGAATTCGGACTTATACTTCGAGGTCAGCGCCAGCTGCTTGGCCTTCTCCTCGAGCGCCGAGCGGGCCTGCTCGACCTCCTTGTTCTTGCGCTCGACTTCGACGTTCTGCTCAGCGAGCAGCTTGGCCTTCTCCTGCAGTTCCTGATTGGTCTTCTGCAGCTCCTCCTGCTGCGACTGGAGCTCCTTGGCCAGCGACTGGGACTGCTTGAGCAAGTCCTCGGTGCGCATGTTGGCCTCGATGGTGTTGAGCACGATGCCGATCGATTCGGTCAGCTGATCGAGGAACATCTCGTGGGTCGGGCTGAAGCTCTCGAACGACGCCAGCTCGATCACCGCCTTGACCGCGCCCTCGAAGAGCACGGGCAGGACCATGACGTTGCGCGGCGCGGCCGAGCCGAGGCCGGATGCGATGCGGATGTAGCCCTCGGGGATGTTGGCGAGCACGATGCGCTTGCGCTCGAGCGCGCACTGGCCGACCAGCGATTCGCCGAGCTCGAAGGTGTCCTTGCGGCCCTCGCTGACCGCGTAGCTGGCGAGCAGCTTGAGCACCGGGTCCGAGGTCGCGATGCCGGTCTCGTCCTTGGGCGCGTCCATCACGTAGATCATCGCGTGCTGCGCGGTCACCACCGGCGCCAGCTCGCTGAGGATCAGCTTGCCGACGGTGAGCAGGTCCTTCTGGCCCTGCAGCATGCGCGAGAACTTCGCCAGGTTGGTCTTCAGCCAGTCCTGCTCGTTGTTCTTGATCGTGGTCTCGCGCAGGTTGCGGATCATCTCGTTGATGTTGTCCTTGAGCGCGGCCACCTCGCCCTGCGCCAGCACCGAGATCGAGCGGGTCAGGTCGCCCTTGGTCACCGCGGTCGCCACGTCGGCGATCGCGCGCACCTGGGTGGTCAGGTTGGCGGCGAGCTGGTTGACGTTGTCGGTCAGGTCCTTCCAGGTGCCGGCCGCGCCGGGCACCAGCGCCTGGCCGCCGAGCTTGCCTTCGACGCCGACTTCGCGCGCCACCGAGGTCACCTGGTCGGCGAAGGTCGCCAGGGTGTCAGTCATGTTGTTGATGGTGTCGGCCAGCTCGGCGATCTCGCCCTTGGCGTCCACGGTCAGCTTGCGCTTGAGGTCGCCCTTGGCGACCGCGGTCACCACCTTGGCGATGCCGCGCACCTGCGAGGTCAGGTTGCCGGCCATCGAGTTGACGTTGTCGGTCAGGTCCTTCCAGGTGCCGGCAACGCCCTTCACCACCGCCTGGCCGCCGAGCTTGCCTTCGGTGCCCACTTCGCGGGCCACGCGGGTCACTTCCGAAGCGAACGAGTTGAGCTGGTCAACCATCGTATTGATGGTGTTCTTGAGCTCGAGGATCTCGCCCTTCACGTCCACCGTGATCTTCTTGGACAGGTCGCCGTTGGCGACCGCCTTGGTCACGTCGGCGATGTTGCGCACCTGACCGGTCAGGTTGGACGCCATCGAGTTCACGTTGTCGGTCAGGTCCTTCCAGGTGCCGGCAACGCCGGGCACGTCGGCCTGGCCGCCGAGCCGGCCTTCGGTGCCGACCTCACGAGCGACTCGTGAGACCTCCGAGGCGAACGAGCGCAGCTGCTCGACCATGGTGTTCATGGTGTCCTTGAGCTGCAGGATCTCGCCCTTCACGTCGACGGTGATCTTCTTGGAGAGGTCGCCGTTGGCGATCGCGGTCGCCACCTCGGCGATGTTGCGCACCTGGCCGGTCAGGTTGTTGGCCATCGAATTGACGTTGTCGGTCAGGTCCTTCCAGGTGCCCGCCACGCCCTTGACCACGGCCTGGCCACCGAGCTTGCCTTCGGTGCCGACCTCGCGAGCGACTCGTGAGACTTCCGAAGCGAACGAGCGCAGCTGCTCGACCATGGTGTTCATGGTGTTCTTGAGCTCGAGGATCTCGCCCTTCACATCGACGGTGATCTTCTTGGACAGGTCGCCGTTGGCGATCGCGGTCGCCACCTCGGCGATGTTGCGCACCTGGCCGGTCAGGTTCGAAGCCATCGAGTTCACGTTGTCGGTGAGGTCCTTCCACGTGCCGGCCACGCCGGTCACCTGGGCCTGGCCGCCGAGCTTGCCCTCGGTGCCGACCTCGCGCGCTACGCGGGTCACTTCCGAGGCGAACGAGTTGAGCTGGTCGACCATCGTGTTGATGGTGTCCTTGAGCTCGAGGATCTCGCCGCGCACCTCGACGGTGATCTTCTTGGAGAGGTCGCCGTTGGCGACCGCCTTGGTCACGTCGGCGATGTTGCGCACCTGTCCCGTCAGGTTGTTGGCCATCGAGTTGACGTTGTCGGTGAGGTCCTTCCAGGTGCCGGCCACGCCCTTGACCACGGCCTGACCGCCGAGCTTGCCTTCGGTGCCGACTTCACGGGCCACGCGCGACACTTCGGAGGCGAATGACGAGAGCTGCTCGACCATGGTGTTGATGGTGTTCTTGAGCTCGAGGATCTCGCCCTTCACGTCCACGGTGATCTTCTTGGAGAGGTCGCCGGTGGCGATCGCCGAGGCCACCTCGGCGATACTGCGCACCTGGCCGGTGAGGTTGCCGGCCATGACGTTGACGTTGTCGGTGAGGTCCTTCCAGGTGCCGGCCACGCCCTTGACCACGGCCTGACCGCCGAGCTTGCCTTCGGTGCCGACCTCGCGGGCCACGCGGGTCACTTCCGATGCGAACGAATTGAGCTGGTCGACCATCGTGTTGATGGTGTTCTTCAGCTCGAGGATCTCGCCCTGCACGTCGACGGTGATCTTCTTGGAGAGATCGCCGTTGGCCACCGCCTTAGTCACGTCGGCGATGTTGCGCACCTGGCCGGTGAGGTTGTTGGCCATCGAGTTGACGTTGTCGGTCAGGTCCTTCCAGGTACCGGCGACGCCCTTCACCACGGCCTGGCCGCCGAGCTTGCCTTCGGTACCGACTTCACGGGCAACGCGCGACACTTCCGAGGCGAACGACGACAGCTGTTCGACCATGGTGTTGATGGTGTTCTTGAGCTCGAGGATCTCGCCCTTCACGTCCACGGTGATCTTCTTGGACAGGTCGCCGTTGGCGATCGCGGTCGCCACCTCGGCGATGTTGCGCACCTGACCGGTCAGGTTGTTGGCCATGAAGTTCACGTTGTCGGTCAGGTCCTTCCAGGTGCCGGCAACGCCGGTCACCACCGCCTGGCCGCCGAGCTTGCCTTCGGTGCCGACTTCGCGGGCCACGCGGGTCACTTCCGAGGCGAAGGAGTTCAGGCGGTCGACCATCGTGTTGATGGTGTCCTTGAGTTGCAGGATCTCGCCCTGCACCTCGACGGTGATCTTCTTGGAGAGGTCGCCAGCGGCCACGGCCTTGGTCACGTCGGCGATGTTGCGCACCTGTCCCGTCAGGTTCGAGGCCATGAAGTTCACGTTGTCGGTGAGGTCCTTCCAGGTGCCGGCCACGCCGCGCACGTCGGCCTGGCCGCCGAGCTTGCCCTCGGTGCCGACTTCGCGGGCCACGCGCGACACTTCGGAGGCGAACGAGTTGAGCTGGTCGACCATGGTGTTCATGGTCTTCTTCAGCTCGAGGATCTCGCCCTTCACGTCGACGGTGATCTTCTTGGAGAGGTCGCCCGCGGCGATGGCGGTGGCGACCTCGGCGATGTTGCGCACCTGGCCGGTCAGGTTGTTGGCCATCGAGTTGACGTTGTCGGTGAGGTCCTTCCAGGTGCCGGCAACGCCTTGCACCACGGCCTGGCCGCCGAGCTTGCCTTCGGTGCCGACCTCGCGGGCCACGCGCGTCACTTCCGAGGCGAACGAGTTGAGCTGGTCGACCATGGTGTTGATGGTCTGCTTGAGCTCGAGGATCTCGCCCTTCACGTCCACCGTGATCTTCTTGGAGAGGTCGCCCGCGGCCACCGCCTTGGTCACCTCGGCGATGTTGCGCACCTGACCAGTCAGGTTGTTGGCCATCGAGTTGACATTGTCGGTGAGGTCCTTCCAGGTGCCGGCCACGCCCTTCACCACAGCCTGGCCGCCGAGCTTGCCTTCGGTGCCGACGTCGCGGGCCACGCGCGTCACTTCCGAGGCGAACGAGTTGAGCTGGTCGACCATGGTGTTGATGGTCTGCTTGAGCTCGAGGATCTCGCCGCGCACGTCGACGGTCACCTTCTTGGACAGGTCGCCGCTGGCGATGGCGGTGGCCACCTCGGCGATGTTGCGCACCTGGCCGGTGAGGTTCGAGGCCATCGAGTTCACGTTGTCGGTCAGGTCCTTCCAGGTGCCGGCCACGCCGCGCACGTCGGCCTGGCCGCCGAGCTTGCCTTCGGTGCCGACTTCACGTGCGACACGTGAGACTTCCGAGGCGAACGAATTCAGCTGGTCGACCATCGTGTTGATGGTGTCCTTGAGCTGCAGAATCTCGCCCTTCACCTCGACGGTGATCTTCTTGGAGAGGTCGCCGTTGGCCACCGCCTTGGTCACGTCGGCGATGTTGCGCACCTGGGCGGTCAGGTTGGACGCCATCGAGTTCACGTTGTCGGTGAGGTCCTTCCAGGTGCCGGCCACGCCGGTCACGACGGCCTGGCCGCCGAGCTTGCCTTCGGTGCCGACTTCGCGGGCCACGCGGGTCACTTCCGAGGAGAACGAGTTGAGCTGTTCCACCATGGTGTTCACGGTCACGGCGGTGCGCAGGAACTCGCCTTCGAGCGGGCGCCCTTCGATCTCAAGGGCCATGGTCTGGGACAGGTCGCCCTTGGCCACGGCTCCGATCACGCGGGCCATTTCCGAGGTCGGCTGCACGAGGTCCGAGATCAGCGCGTTGACCGAGCTGATCGCTTCGCCCCAACCGCCGGTCACATCGCCGATCGAGGCACGCTGACCGATCTTGCCCTGCTTGCCGACCACGTGGCTCATGCGCTCGAGTTCACCGGCCATGCGCTGGCTGGTCTCGATCGCGTCGTTGAAGGCGTCGGCGATGCGCCCATCGATGCCGATCCATTCGACCGGCAAGCGGGCGGTGAAGTCGCCCTTCCTGAACGAGCTCAGCGCGCTGAGCAGCCGCTTCTTGTCCAATGACTCGGCGGTGGGCGATGCTGACGTTGTTGCAGAGGGCGGTGGGGTCATGGCTGGTTTCCGCTTGGCAAATCGAGGACGCGATGCTGGGGTCCTCTGTCGTAAGGTCTGGCCTAGCCAGGACCGCTAGGCAGCGCCAACCTTCAACAACGAGCTAGCTTCGCAATACGAAGGTAGCTGTCTGCCAGTACCGGGTTTAGAACCTTCGTACTTGATCCGCGCCTAGGGGCGGTGCCCGAGTTTGGACTGCAGGTTCCTGTGCGGGTCTGCCGGCAACAGTCGCGAACCAAAAAAAAGCCCAAGGCCTTGGGGGCCTTGGGCTTCGATTGGTGGGCAGTACAGGATTCGAACCTGTGACCCCTCGCGTGTGAAGCGAATGCTCTAGCCGCTGAGCTAACCGCCCGGAATGCGCGCGGACCTGGCCGCGATTGGGGCGGCAGCATGCAGCGAATAGGACTGATGGCAAGCGGGCGACAGCAGACGACTGCGCGGCCTGCGTTCAGCGGGTAGGCACATCGGTAGGTCAGCCCGGTCGTGCGCTCACTGTGCGATCCTGAGCTCCGGCTGGCAGCCAGACGTCGGCGATCCCGCCCGCCGCATCCCAGGCGAAGGCGGCCGCCGCGCCGTCCACCTCCACGTGCGGCCTGGAGGGCGACCACAACCGGACCAGGACCCGGCATTGCGAGCGCAATCGGATCTTCAGGCAGCCGCGCGCGATACCGCTCGCCAGGACCTCGGCGCCGTCGGCGGAGCGCAGCACGCAATGACGCGGCGCTTTCGCACTGCGCCGGATGACGATGGTCGCCGGACCGCGACCAGGCAACGGCACTTTGTGCGTACCGGTCCAGGGCGTGCCCGCGACCACCACGCGCGCGAGATGCGGACCCCGACCGGTGACGTCGATCGTCCATCTCCGCCCATGCAGTGGGAGACCGCGCCATGCCAGTGGACCGTCGAGTCCCGGCTCGACGGTGAGACCGCTGGGGTCGCAGCCGATGCCGAGGATGGCGCCGATCAGCACGTCGTACCACGCCTTGACCGAGAACATCTGGCGACCGCCGGGCAGATCGGGCCGCTGCGGACCATCGTTCTGCGCATCGAGCGTGCAGCCCTCGGGAACCGTGAGGCTGCTCCAATAGGTCTCCACCCACGCCAGCCACTCGCGCAACCGCTGCTGCCGTCCGGTCGTCGCCATCAGTCGCACGTAGAGCGGATCCTGACCGGGCGGATAATGCTGTCCCAGCTGGTTGCCGTCGGCGTTGAAGGCGGGATCCCAGCTCGGGTACATGCGCAGGCCGCCAGCGCAGCGGTGATTGCGCTCCATGAAATCGGCGGCCGCTTCGGCATCGCCGACCAGTTCGCGGGCGAACGGCGTGACCCAGATGATCGCGTGCGCGGGATAGCTCGGCCGTCGGCGCAGCGAGGTGGCGTCGAGGCTGTCGCACCAGAAGCCGCGCTTGGCGTCCCACAGCCGGCGGCGGAATCCGAGTCGGCATGCTTCAGCGGCATCGGCGGCGGCGGTCGCCGTGGCCGCATCGTCGAGGGCTCCGGCGAGATGCTCGATGCAGCGGCAGGCCTGGAAGAAGATGGCGTTGTTGAAGGTGCTGAGGTCGTCGCCCGTCTGACCGACGTCCTGGGGATGATCGGGGAACATGGCGATGCCGGGGATCAGCCCATCGCGAGCCGGCAGCGCCAGACTGCGCCGCAGCCATGCGACCAGCAGCGGCCAGTGACGCTGGGCGGGCGCAAGATCGCCGGCAACCGCCCATTGTCCCCACGCGGCGACGGCGAACAGGCCTTGGGCAGGCAGGGCCTGGGTCAGGGTGACGCGCATCTGGCCATCGAAGGCGTGGCCAAAGCCATGGGCGGGATGGGCGTGCCGTGCCATCAGATCGAGGATCTCGCCCACCCTGCGCGGGCCGCTGATCAGGGAGTCGGTATGGGCCATGACCAGGGTGTCCCAGCCCCAGACCCAATAGGAGTTGTAGCTGGATCGCAACGCGCCGGGCAGATCCGCCGGCATGGCCGCACGCAGCAACGCTGGAGCCTGCTTGGCGAATGACGCGAGAAGCGGTGGCAATCCCTCCGGCTGCGGCGCGCTGCGCTCGGTGGCGGCCCACTCCGCGACCGTCGCCCAGGCCGCGGCCGCGATGCCGCCGTTCAATCGCTTGCGCTCCGCCCGCAGGCCCGCTGCATCGGTGGCGAATACCAGGGAGATCCCGACCCCATCCCTACCACCGCCGCCAGCGGTGAAGGAACGCAATTGGCTGCGCCAGGTACGCATGCTCACGCCGCCGTCGCCGACCACGCTGATCAGCGTGGTGCAGGTGCGTCCATGGTCGGGATAGACGACCGCATTCTCCGCGTCTCCCCCTGGCTGGCGCGGCGCGGGCACATCCTCGACCGAACAGTTGGCGGATTTCGCGGTCATCGTCCACGGCGACCACGTCCGTCCCGGCATCTCGACCCGCACGTAATCCCGCAGCATGAGACGCAAACCGAGGCGACGCCGCCGCGGATTGCGCAGCGCGCGCACCGCCTGGGTCAGGCCCTGGTTGGTGCAGATCATGGCCACGGTGAGTTCGACCCCCTCGCCAGGAATGGTCATGGTTCCCGTCCAGCCCGAGGGATGCAGCCGGCCGGAGGTGAACTCCAAGGTGTACGGACGATCATCCACCAGGACCTGGGCGCGAAACAGCCGCGCATAGGCGCTGCGATTGCCGGCGCGGAAGAAGCACTGGTGGTGCGCCGGCTGCAGCCCGAAGAAGACGATCTCCTCGACGCCGCCGTGGTCGGCGATCGCGCACGCGGTCCGTCCGCCCGAGAACCAGCAGATCGGGAAGCCGAGCCCGCCGCGGGTCAGGGGCCGTCCGGCGGCGTCGGCGAAGGGGATCGGAGCCTTGGTCATGCGAGTCTCGATGACGTGATGATGCTGTGGGTGCGTCCTGTTGTCGTCATACCTTCCCTGCATCTGGTCGCGTTCTGCTGCGTCGCGCGAACCGTGCTGGCGGTAGAACGCGATCAGAAGTGATACATGCGGATCCACTCGACCTGAGCGCGCGCCGTCGCCGCCGCCTTGCCGGCGGGGAACTTGGCGAGGTAGCTCTGATAGGCGTCGAGCGCCTTGTCCCAGGCCTTGCTCTCGGCGTGGCAGCGCGCGATCGCGGCCATCGCGTCCTCGACCTTGGCCTCCTGCGGATAGTTGTAGGTGAACTGCTGGTAGGCCTTCACCGCCTCGGCGTAGCGCTTGCGCTCGAGGTGGTGGGTGCCGACCTGGAACAACGCGTCCACCGCCTGCTTGCTGCCGGGGTAATGATCGAGCAGCTCCTGGTAGGCGAGGATGCCCTTCTCGGGATCGTTGAGGTAGCCCGAGTAGATCTCGCCGATGCGCAGCAGCGCCGGTCCCGCCATGTCGCCGGTCTTGAAGCGGTCGACCACCGCGCGGTAGGCGGCGATCGCTTCGCCGAGCTCGGCGTTGACCCGGTCGCGGACCGATCCGTCGAGCAGCACGCGCAGGCTGTCGGCCGGGACGGCGCCCTCGACGACCGGCTGCGCGCCGGGGAAGAAGATCCGGCGCACGACAAGGTCGGCGCGCAGCGCCTCGCGCGAACGCAGGTTGCGGCGCTTGAGCACGATCCGCGCGCGGTCGAGCTTGCCGAGCGCGCGCGCGCCGTACTCCCAGCTGTGCCCGACCCAGAACTGGCCGTCGTCGGCCAGCCGGCTCTCGGGATGCTCCTTGGCCAGGCGCAGGAACAGCGCGCGCGCCGCCGGGAAGTCCTCGGCGTTGAGCAGCGCGGTGCCGGCGGTGTACAGCGCGTCGGGCGCGCGCACGTGCTTGGGATAGCGTTCCGCGACCACCGCGAACTCCTCCGCCGCGCGCGTCCAGTTGGCGAAGCGCTTGAAGAGGATGGTGGCGATCTGGTAGCGCGCTTCGGCCAGCTTGGGACTGTCCGGATTGGTGGCGATGAAGTCGAGGTACTGCAGGACCTCGCCCAGGGCGGCGACGCGCTCGCGGCACTGGTCGGCGAACTCGTACTTCGGGAACTTCTTGGCATAGAGCTCGTAGCGCTCGCGCGCCTCCTGCCAGCGCCCGAGGTTCTCCAGGCAGCGCGCGGATTCGATGTAGGCGCCGCTGGTCTGGTCGCCCTTGGGGTAATCCTCGATGAGCTGGCCGTAGGCGGCCAACGCCTCTTCATGGAGCAGGGCGTCGCGGAAGATGCGCGCGATCGCCAGCAGCGCTTCGTCGGCGTCCTTCTTGGCGGGGAAGCAGGCCAGGAACACCCGGTACCCGGCGATCGCGTCGCGCTGGCGGCCGGCCTGGTCGAGACGCTTGGCGATCGCGAACATCGCGGGATGGACGAATTCGCCGCGGACGATGCCAGATCCCGCGTCGTCGCGCACGCTGATCGCGTCGAATCCGTCTTCGAGTTCCTCGAGTCGTTGGCGCGAGATCGGGCCGAAGCGTCCGTCTGGGGTCAGCCGGTTGCGTTTCTGGAATTCGACGACGCTGGCGTAGCCGAGCCGGCGCAGGCGATCGCCGATCGGCTGCTGGCGGTAGGGCAGCTCGGCCGGGTAGCGCGCCGCGTACTCGGCGTAGGTGTCGAGCGCGGCCATCGGCATGTCGAGCGGACCGGCTTCGAGCCGGGCGCAGCGCATCAGCGCATCGCGACCCGCCGGTGATTCGGGATGGCGCCGGGCGATGGTGCGGTGCAGATCCGCCGCCGCGTCCCAGGCGCGCAGGTGTTCCAGCATTCGGCCGATGTTGGCCAGGCGGGTGAAGGCTTCGCCCGGCTGATCGGCCAGGCGCGCGAGGAAGTGATCGCGCGCGCGGATCACCGCCGGCAGCGCCACCGCCGGCGCTGCCAGGGCGGCGAGCTTCTGCGCCTCGACCAGCGTGCGCCGACCCTGGAGCCGGGTGATCTC
>JACDEC010000013.1 GCA_013816645.1 Planctomycetota bacterium | reverse complement strand
CCTCCAAACGCGCCAATCCCGCCAATCGCTTCACCGCGCCCATCCGCATCCCCGCGCATCACCTGAACGTCTCTGCCAGAGTCGACATCCTGCTGGCAGGATCATCCGACCTTGCGCTCGACACTGGATGCATCTGCCCACGATGGCAGCACAGGGTCTATCCCACTTCCCTCTTTGACCGGAGTCGTCGCTCGTGGCCCATTCGACGTGCTCTCCGCCTCGCACGTCGTCGATCCGGCTCGCGGCGATGACGCTCTTCGAGGTCGGCATCTCGCTGCTCATCGTCAGCGTGACCATCACGACCGTGCTGTTGTTGTTTCCGGTCGGGCTGAAGGCCCAGCAGGAGTCCCGCTACCAGGTCATCGCGGCGTCCCAGGCGCAGATCATCGTCCAGGGCGTCCTCGAACGGCAGCAGCACGTGAGCCTGGGTAGTGAGGGCGTGCAGGCGTGGGATCGTCCGTACGTCAACGCGACGGTCACCGCCCCAGATCTGGACGCCGGCATCAATCTGTCGCGCTGGGCGTCGATGGCACCGCAGACCGGGCGCGCAAGCGAGGATGCTGCAGTCAGCGAGAAGATGGGCGGCGTGGCGTCATTCGCTCCACTCCCGCCGGAGATCCGCGAGCGCATCGACAGCGACCGCGACGAGATGGCGGCGATCGTCGCCGACGGTGGCCAGATCTTCTATGCACGTCTCGACGGCGGCGAGCTCAAGCTGGTATTCGCGGTCTCGGGGTACCCGCAGCAGAACGCGCTGATGTACCATCCTCAGATCAAATGGCCCTATTTCGATTATTTCCCCAACGCGTTCGTCAACAATGACAATGCCGACCCGCTCAGCGAGGTCTCGCCGCATTGGCCGGAGAGCCCGTATACCTGGCCAGGGAGTTGGCGGGGGGTCCAGGATACCGAGGTCCGCGTCCTCTCGAGCGTCGATCCGACCAACGTGGTGCTGGGCCATGCGCACTCGAACGACAAGATCCGGCTCGGTACGGCCCTGCAGCTGTTGGGATTGAACTTCGACCCGCTGGTCGCGTCGCCAGTGGTGGTCGGCATCGTCCCGAGCAGCCAGGTACAACTCGCCGTTGATTACGCGACCGATCCACTGCTGTTCAACGCGCGAGCGATCGTGCTGCGCTACTACGCCTTCGCCTGCGGCGGCTTGGCGACCAACAAGGGATTCGCGTTCAATTGGCCGACGCCGGGTGCATATCCCGATTCAGTGCCCGAGGTCCGTGACTTCCAGATCGCCAACGCCTGGATGCTCGCCTACAACGGCTACCTCCAGCATTACCAGCCCTACGATCTGCGTACGCCGCGTAATTATGCCTTGGCGACGATGGTCGACGCGCCGCTCTTCCAGTACGACCTCGCCAGCGATCCCTGGCGCGATCCCAACCGTTTGCCCGCGGACGGGCTGATGCATGCTTGGCGCGTGCTCGCCAGCGAGCCGGTCGTCTCCAGTGGCAACAATACTCACGGGACGCGGCTGGCCTGGACCCCGGTGGACAACGGAGACCGTTCCTCGTCCACTGGCTGGAACCTGACGCGTACCTTCGATGGCAGCGAACGCTGTCGTGAGGTCGTGGTGTGGGCGGTGGATTGGCAATCCTACGAGGATTTCGAGAGTGCCCCCGGCGCGCCATTGGATTGCAGCGTGCTCCCTCGCCTGCCGAGGGTGAATCCGGCAGGCGCCGATCCAGGGACCGGTTGGGCGACGTTGGGGCTGCCGGGCACGGTGAGCAACGTGCTCGCCCACAACAATTTCCACGCCGAGTTCCCCCACGCATGGTTGGGAACCAGTCGTGCGATGACGGTCCAGGCCAGCTACCCCACCCCGGCGGCGAGTTGGAGCAGCGCCAACATCGAGCGCGCGTTGATCTACCAGAACTATTGCGCCGGCCCGACGGATCAGAACACCCTGGCCAGCTATTTCGTCCGTCACGGCGCCGACCGCGACGGCAATGGCACCTTCGATCGCGGACCTGTGCGTCCCTCCGCGCGCATGCGTGCGACCACGATCGCGCGTTTCCTCGCCTACGATCCCCGCCTCTTTCTCCAATTCAGGTGAACCCCATGCGTGCCTTCACCTTGGTTGAACTCCTGGTCGCACTGGCCCTGGGCATGATCGTGGCTTTCGCGGCATTCGCCGCGTTCCGGGTCGCCGGTAAGTGCATGGTGACCGCGCACAACTTTTCGCGCGAGAACCGCGTCATCGCCCAGGGCTATTTCTCGACGATGAACGAGGCCGACTTCTGGTTCGCCGAGGACGATCCTTACGACCCTTCCGGCCAGATCCAGCGGCGCAGCTACGACAGTGCCGGAAATCCCGTCCCCGTCGGCACGGATTACTCCTACGGGCAACCGTTCGCCGAGGTCGACCTGACGGATGAATTCTGGAACTTCAATGTCGCTGACCAGCGGACCTGGTCGCGCCAGGGTGAATACAAGACCACATCGTTCTACTGGGCTGTCGGCAGCTACGCCCAACTCGGTTGCATCGACCACCCCGATCCGACCGGCGAGTGCGCCTGGATGCACGTCGTCCAGGATCGACTGTACGCCAGCCTGGGTTGGAGCGGCTACATCGATTACCTGCCGAGCCCGTGGACGCTCGGCTATTACCTTGGCCGCCAGACCTACACGCCGGGCGCGAATCCAGCGGTGCCCCTGCGGACGTGGGCTGGGGTGGACCCGGATCCACTCCTGCAAACCTACAACAGCTTCGGCGAACTCATAACCAACGAACAATTTGGGCGGCCCATGTACGCCTTTCCGGAGGATTTCTTCAGGACCGCGATGAACGCCTATCCGCACTTCCAAACGTCCTATCATGCTCCCGAAAAGGCGCTGGGACGCTCCGGCGTGCATCTCTTCGACATCACCACCGCATTTGCGCCGCGACCGGGTTGGACCGCAGACGGTGCCCCCGCTCAATATGTGCGCGCTTCGAAAGGGACGATCGTCGGACGGGATATTCCCCGCTTTGGCATGGTCGGTGAATGGCCTGCGCTCGCCTCGGGGATGACCGCGTCGCTTCCGCATGTGTCCGTGGGTCCCGCCGGGTGGCCGGAGTTGACCGTGCGGGTGTTGCGCACCAGCGATGTCCAGGTCACCGGCCGCACCAAGGCGACCATCGTCGTCACCAACCCGACCAGCGGCAGCACCCACAAGATCAGTTTCCTGCCCATCGGCAGCACCTTGCGCGGCGCTCGGCAGCAGCGGCAATGGACGCATTGGGGCGCCGCGCTCATGGA
The DNA here is from genome assembly GCA_013816645.1 of Planctomycetota bacterium. Taxonomy (GTDB): domain Bacteria; phylum Planctomycetota; class UBA11346; order UBA11346; family UBA11346; genus JACDEC01. The sequence continues at coordinate 13,544 of JACDEC010000013.1, read as the reverse complement.
CTACTGAGCATGTCCACTGCATGCAGTCCTGCCGCGCGTCGCGGCGCCTTGCTGATCATCGTCACCGGCCTGGCGACCCTGCTGCTGGCGCTGTCCCTGGCCTTCCTGGCGACCATGCGCAGCGATGGCGATCGCACCCGTGAGATCGTCCGCGACACCCAGGCCCGGATCATGCTCAACGCTGCGATCTCGTATGTGCTCGAGACCTCCCGCATCGGCTGGGGCGACAGCGAAACCCAGGGCTGGAACGACATCCGCAACCACGCTGTCGGGCCCATTCCCCTGAACAGGAATCCCGAGGCAGGCTCACTGACCCAGCCGAGCAATGCGGTATGGGCGGCATCTCCGAGCTCCTGGCCGGCCCCCGGCACCGCCATGCGCACCGCCATGGCGGTGTGGACGAGGCCGCCAGTCGCGGTGCGGGCAGGTTCGCGCAATCCGATCCGGATCGGACCGGGACTGCCGATCCAGGACGACGTCGACGAGACGCGCATCCTCTTGGCCGGGCTGCACGGCGATGTGGGCAGTTACCGTTCGGTCTCGGAAGTCTGGCGCGCCGGCAGCTATGACCGACCCGACCCCGAGGCGGTCGTCGACCCGCGCATCAGCGCCGCGGCGGCGGCCCAATTCGTCGCTGGGGACCAGCGACCGCGCGCTGGCACTGCGGGTCGTTCCTGGTTCCGGGTGTACCGCGAAACCGCTGCCGATCATAATGGCGACCGCGATCCGTACTACGATGTCATCAACCTCAATGGCGGTCGCGGCATCGACGCCAATGGCGCAGACCGACCGTACCCGCCGAACGCCTCGGTCTTCGTCGTCACCTGCGGTGCCGGGGCGACGCTCGGATTCCGACGCTGGACGGAAGTCGTGGCGGCGGGCGCTCAACAGTCGTTCCTCAATCAGCAGACCTACTTCGACCAGTTGCGCGGTACCGAGATCATCCTGTGGTACCGCATCGAATGGAGTCCCCAGGCCGGCGACTACGGACCTATGGGCCGGCGCAAAGCCTACCCGCGCCCCAATCACAGCTACTTTCCCATCTGGAACCAGATCTCGGCCATGCCGTCACAGGCTGGGAGCATCCTGTGGACCCAGCGCCTGGATCGCGAGCCGCCGGCGTGGTGATGGTGGGCTGATCCGCCCGAGCGTGCCCCGTTAAATCACTGCATGCGCCCAGCCCGCATCACGCGCGCCAGGTGGACATCGCTGCCGGCATCGACATCCAGCTTGCAGGATTATGTGAGCCTCAGCTCAAGATGGAGCGCATTCCGCCAACGATGGCAGCGCGGGGTCTGGCCCCATCGCCTCTTCCCCGGAGTCGCCCCGCTTGCCCCATCCCTCATGCAGCCCGCTTCGCTCGATCCCGATTGGGATCGCGGCGATGACGCTCCTCGAGGTCGGCATCTCGCTGATCATCGTCAGCTTGACCATGACGACCGCGCTGTTGCTGTTCCCGGTCGGGCTGAAGGCCCAGCAGGAGTCGCGCTACCAGGTCATCGCGGCAGCGCAGGCGCAGATGCTCGTCCAAGGAGCCCTCGAACGGCAGCAACACGTGACCTTGGGCAGCGAGGGGGCGCAGCCTTGGGATCGGCCGTACGTGAACCCGACGGTCGCCGCTCCCGACCTCGACGGCGGCATCAACGTGGCGCGCTGGGGATCCTTCGCGCCGCTGCCGCCGGAGATCCGCGAGCGCATCGACAGCGACGCTGATGAGATGGCGGCGATCGCCGCGGATGGCGGGCAGATCTTCTACGCGCGTCTCGACGGCGGCGACCTCAAGCTGGTGTTCGCGGTGTCCGGATACCCGCAGCAGAATGCGCTGATGTACCACCCGCAGATCAAATGGCCGTACTTCGACTATTTCCCAGCTGCTTTCATCAATAACGGCCAGTCGGATCCCACCATCGAATCGGGTTGGCACGGCTTCCAGGACAGCGAAGTCCGGGTGCTCTCGGCGGTGGACTCGACCGGCGTGGTGCTCGGGCACGCGAATTCCAATGATCTCACGCGGCTGCGCGAGGCGATGCGGCTGCTGGGCATGAACTTTGATCCACTGGTCGCTGCGCCGGCTCCACTGGGAATCACGCCGCGCAGCCAGGCGCAGTTGGCGTCGGACTACACCAGCGATCCCGATCGCTTCAACGCCCGTGCGATCGTGCTGCGCTTCTACACCTTCGCCTGCGCCGCGACGGCGACCTACAGCGGATTGCGGAGTTTCTGGCCGACGCCAGGCGTCTATCCCGATACTGTGCCGGCGATCCGCGAGTTCCAGATCGCCAACGCCTGGATGCTGGCCTACAACGGCTATCTCCAGCTGCACCGGCCCTACGATCTGCGCACGCCGCGCAATTATGCGCTGGCGTCCATGGTCGACGCGCCGCTTTTCCAGTACGACCTCGCAACTGATCCCGCGCGGGATCCAGGCGCCTCGCCGCCGAACGGCCTCATGCACGCCTGGCGCGTGCTCGCCAGCGAGCCGGTCGTCTCCTGCGGCAACAACACGCATGGCAGCCGGTTGGCGTGGACGCCAGTCGATGCTGGCGATCGCAGCGTGTCCTCGGGCTGGAACCTGACCGGGACCTTCGATCCCAGCGAACGCTGCCGTGAGGTGGTGGTGTGGGCGGTGGATTGGCAATCCTACGAGGATTTCGAGAGCGCGCCTGGTGCGCCATTCGACGCTGGGCTGCTGCCGCGCATGCCCACCGTCAATCCGGCGAGCGCAGATCCCGCGACCGGTTGGGCGGCAGGATTCCCCGACCGGGTGAGCAATGCGCTCGCCCAGGATAATTTCCACGCCGAGTTCCCCCTTGCTTGGCTGGGTCCTGACCGCTCGCAGACGGTCCAGCAGAGCTACCCATCTCCCGCTACCGGGGGCTGGAGCCAAGTGGTCCAGTCCTTCGTCTATCAGAACTACTGCGCCGGGCCTGCCGATCAGAACAACCTGGCCAGCTACTTCATCCGTCTTGGCGCCGATCGCGACGGCAATGGAACCTTCGATCGCGGACCCGTGCGGCGTTCGGTGCGTTTGCGCGCGACCACCATCGCGCGCTTCATCGCCTACGATCCCCGCCTCTACCTCCAATTCCGGTGATCATCATGCGCGCCTTCACCCTGGTCGAACTCCTGGTCGCCCTGGTCCTGGGGATGGTGGTGGCGCTCGCCGCCTTCGCGTCGTTCCGGATCGCGGCCAAGAGCATGTCCGCGGCCGGAAACCTCTCGCGCGAGAATCGGGTCATCGCCCAGGGCTACTTCGCGGCGATGAGCGAGGCCGACTTCTGGTACGCCGAGGATGACCCCTTCGCTGCGTCCGGCCAGGCTCAGCGCCGCTCGTACGATGGCGCGGGCGGACCGGTGGCGGTGGGCACCGATCGTTCGCACGGCCAGCCGTTCGCGGAGATGGACCAGTCCGATGAATTCTGGAACTTCAACCTCGCAGATCAGCGCACCTGGTCGCGCCAAGGCGAGTACAAATGCACCCATTTCTTCTCGTGGAGCACGGGTAGCTACGCGCAGGTTGGATGCATCGATCATCCGGACCCCAGCGGCGCATGCGCGTGGATGCACGTGGTCCAGGACCGTCTCTATTCCTGCCTGGGTTGGAACGGTTACCTCGACTACGTGCCAAGCCCATGGACGCTCGGCTTCTACCTGGGATGCCGGAACGACACCGATCCGCCCTACAACAGCTTCAACCTGGCGACGACCGGCACGCCAGGGGGCGCGTGGGCGATGACGGCCTTTCCCGATGAATTCTGGATGTCGGGCATGAACGCCTACCCGCATTTCCAGGCCTCCTATCATGCCCCAGAGAAGGCGCTCGGCCGTTCGGGTATCCACATCTACGGCATCAGCACCCTGTTCTCGCCGCGACCGGGGTGGACCGAAAGCGGAGCGAACGCGGAATACCTGCGCGCGTCGGTAGGAACCTTGGTCGACCGAGCGCCGACCTACAACGATCTGGTTCCACGTCTGCCCGGATTGTCCGCATCGCTGCCGCACGCGTCGCTGACGTGCCCGGGTTGGCCCGAATTGTCGGTGAAGGTGCTGCGTTCCAGCGATCTGCTGGTGACCGGCCGCACCAAGGCGACCATCGCGGTCTCCAATCCGACCACCGGCAGCAGGCATTCCATCAGCTTCCTACCCATCGGCAGCACCTTGCGCGGAGCGCGCCAGCAACGGCAATGGCCGCATTGGGGCGGCGCGAGCCTGGATCGCTGACCATGGCTTTGTCCTGCACCCATCCTCGGCGCGGCTCGCTGCTGATCATCGTCACCGGCATGGCGGCTCTGCTGCTCGCCTTGTCCCTGGCCTTCCTGGCGACCATGCGCGGCGACGGTGATCGCACCCGCAAGATCATGTCCGATACCCAGGCGCGCATGATGCTCAACGCGGCCATCTCGTACGTGCTCGAGACTGCGCGCATCGGCTGGGGTGCCCATGAGACGCAGGGTTGGAACGACGTGCGCAATCACGCCGTCGGGCCGATCCCCCTGGATAGGAATCCCGAAGCCGGTTCCCTGACCCAGCCGACCTATGCGGTGTGGGCCGCTGCTCCATCCGAGTGGCCGGCGCCTGGCACGGCCATGCGCGCCGCGTTGTCGGTGTGGTCACGTCCTCCCGCAGCGGTACGGGCGGGCCCCAGGAACCCGATCCATATCGGCCCGGGTCTGCCCCTGCAGGACGACGTCAGTCCCGATAGCATCCGCACCGCCGGTCTGCATGGCGATGTCGGCAGCTACCGGTCCGTCTCCGAGGTCTGGCGGATGGGCAGCTACGATCATCCGGATCCCGAGGCGATCGTCGATCCGCGTGCCAGTGCCGCGGCGGCGGTGCAATTCGCTGCTGGCGATAGTCGGCCCCGTGCCGGCACGTCGGCGCGCGCCTGGTTCCGCATCTACCGCGAGTCCGCGGCTGATCACGATGGCGATGGCACTCCCTACTACGACGTGCTCGACCTCAATGGGGGGAGCGGCGTCGATTACCAGGGCAACGAGCGGCCATACCCGCCCAATGCCTCGGTGTTCGTCGTCACCTGCGGATCTGGTGCGACGCTGGGTTTCCGTCGTTGGTCCGAGGTGGTGGCGGCGGGCGCAGATCTGACGTTCATGGGCGACCAGAGCTATTTCGAGGAATTGCGCAGCGCGGAAACCGTGCTGTGGTATCGGATCGAATGGAGCCCATTGACCGGTGATTATGGTCCGATGGGTCGTCGCAAGGGCTACCCGCTGCCCAACCAAGGCTGGTTCCCCATCTGGAACCAGATCTCCGCCATCCCGTCGCAGGCTGGGAGCATCCTGTGGACCCAGCGGCTCGATCGCGAGCCGCCGGCATGGTGATGGCGGGTTGATCCACTCGACCGTGATGACGCTCCCGCGGCGACGGCTCCGCGCTCAATGCGCAAAGAGCGTTGTCCACCGCTCGGCATCGAAACCCACCGCGCCCTCGTCCTCATCCAAGGCAAATGGCCGCTTGACCAGGTCCCCATTCGCCGCCAGCAGCGCGAGGGCCTGCGCATCGCTCATCTCGGGCAGGCGCGTAGCCAGTCCCTGTTCGCGGTAGTCCTTGCCCGAGCGGTTGAACAACGACTTCACCTGGCCGCCAGCGTGCGCGAGCATGCGTCGCAGCTCTGATGGGGTCGGGGGCCGCTCGCGGATCGGCACCGCGGTGTAGCGGATACCACGGCCGTCCAGCCACTTCAGAGCCGAGCGGCAGGTCGAACAGCCGTCATACACGTAGATGCGCAGCATGGCGCAGGGTAGGTCCCCACCGCTGCGCGTGAAGCGCGGGCCCTGTACAACCTGCGGCAATGCCCGGTGGAGCAGTGGTGGTGCGACCCAGCATCCGCCGTATGCGCCCAGCAGCACTGCGTTCCCTCAATCCACTCGAGCACGCGGATGCTGCGCTGGTCGCGCTTGGGCGGCTGCTGGAGCGCTCCGGCTACCACTTCGTCCCGCCGTCGGCCGAGACCCATCGGCGGGTGTGCAAACGGCCGCGCGCCGACCGTGCCCACGATCTGCGCGACGTCTTCGGCTGGAATCTGCCGTTCGCACCAGGACTGCTGTCCGGGGAGATGACCACGGCACTCGACGAGGCCGGCATGCTCGAACGACGCGGCGGACTCCTGGCCTCCGGCGTGCGGGTCGCCTCGGTGGCCGGGCGTCTGGCCTATCACGGCGCCGCGTCGGGTGGCGGACCAGAGGACGTGACCATCGTTCCCGACGCCTACCGTTGCCTGCGCTTCGCCCGGGACCAAGCGGCGCCGTGGGGACGCCTGCTCGCCCTGAACTGCGGTGCCGGAGTGGTGCCGCTGGCGCTCGCCGATCGGGCGACGGTGGTGATCCTCGCCGATCCCCGGGCCACCGCCTTGCGTCTGTGCCGGGTCAACGCCGCGCTCGCCGGCGTCGCGAAGGTCGAGATCGTGACCGGCGACGGTCCGCGCTCGCCGGCGGCCGATACCGTGCTCATCGACCTCGCCTGGGCGGGCGATGCCGGGTCGGCGATCGCCGCGGCCTTGCTCGCCGCCCGCGCGGCGCTCGGTCGCATCGGGCAATCAGGCCGCATCCTCATCCATGCGCCCGCGCCGATCCTCGCCGGCGAGGATCGCTTGCGCAGCGCCTTGAGCGCTCTCGCTGATGAAGCCGGGGCTCGACTCGCCTACGACGAGCTCGAGACCGACATCCTCGGCGAAGAAATTGCGATGGCCGGTGAGCTCGATCGCATCGCCGCGGTGGGGGCGGTCCTGACCAGGGGCTGACGAAGGCGTCGGCCTTCGCCGCGCGTTCAGGTGCTGGCTTCGCTCAGCCGCTGCTCGACCGCCGCGAACAACGGCCTGATGATCCGGCTGTCGACGATCTCACGGTTGGCCCAGGGAATCCACGCGAAGCCGTGGTGCTCGGTCAGGCGGATGGGCACGTCGCGCTCGATCCATCCCAGGAACACCACCAGGGTCTTGTCGACCATCCCGCCGGGCACCCGCGCATGGTAGCGGGTCGTGGCGCGGAACGTCGGGTCGAGCCGCACCGCGTCCGCGGGGATCGCCGTCTCCTCGACCAGTTCGCGCAACGCGCAACCGCGTTCGTCTTCGCCCGCCTCGAGGTGGCCCTTGGGCAGGTCGTGATTGCGGTAGAGCCGCAGCACCAGGACCGATCGCACCGGCCGCTCGCGCAGCAGAACGACGCCGCAGGAGGTGGCCGAGCGCATGCACTGCAACCTGCGCGGACGGAACGGGCGCGCAATCGTTCAACGTGAGCAGGGCGCTGTCGGAGTTCAGCCGGCGATCGCCACCGTCGCCTGGTGGCGGACCGGGAAGTTCACGGACCGCGCGATGAAGCACAGGGAGTGCGCCTCATCGTGCAGGGCCATGGCCGCCTGGGCGTCCCCAGTCAGGATCGTCGAGTGCGGCCGCAACAGCAGATCGGTGAAGGCGTAGGTGTCGCCGACCCAGGACATGGTCGCCTCGGGCTGGTCGGCGTAGGACTGGACGTGGATGCCCTTGCGGACGCAGAGCGCCAGCCAGCTGAGCATGTGGCAGGCCGCCACGGCGACGAGCAGGTGATCCTCGGGATTGTGCAGCGCCGGGTCGCCGAGGAATGTCGGGTCGGCCGATCCGAGCAGCGGCTCTTTGCCGGCAATCTCGCAGCGGAACGCGCGCGAATATGTGCGGTAGTCGCTGGCGGGACCGGCGGCGGCGCCGCTCCAGGTCAGGGTGGCTTGGTAGCGATGGGGTGCGGGCATGTGATTCGATCAGGTGGGGACGCTGGCCGAGCGCCGGGTGGATGACGGACGTCGGAGATGGGCTGTGCGCGACTCTCCGGCTACGCTGGTCGAGGCAATGGCAGGGCGCCGTTCCTTCGGTTCGCCCGATCGATAGGGTGCGCGATGCATGACTCCACTGGTGTTGCTCGCCGAGGATAACGCCGGCGATGTCGATCTCCTGCAGCTCGCGTTCAGCGAAGCTGGCGTACCCATCGAGTTCGACGTCGCCCGGGATGGCCGATCCGCGCTGTCCCGATTGCAGCATGCGGCTGAGCACGGGGGCGGCGGTTACGCACTCATCCTCCTCGACCTGAACCTGCCGGGGGTCGGGGGGATCGAACTCCTTGGGTTCGCCAAGGCCCAACCGACCCTGCACGCTATCCCGGTCGTGATCATGACCTCGTCGGATCACCCGCGCGATCGCGAGCGCGCCCTGGCCGGCGGCGCCGACGCCTACCACCTCAAGCCGTTCGGGTTCGCCGGCTACGCACCGATCATCGCTCAATTGGTGCGTTCACTACCCGGTTGACCCCTGGCCTGGCCAGCCATTTTGCCGTCGGTTGCAACGCTGCCGCATCGTTGGGAGCCGGTGAAACGGCTGGGCATCCAGGAGGTTCTCGCCGCCTGCGCGGGTGCAGCATGCCGACATGGGTGATATGCAGGCAGCCATCGCGAGAAATCGCATCCCCGATGCAGTGCATCAGGGGGATGATCGGCTGCTCGATGCCGCCTTCACCGAGGCGAGCGCCGCGCTGATGGTGGTCGATCGCAGGCTGGCGGTGCGCAAGGTCAATCGCAAGGCGAGCGCGCTGCTCGGAGCCGCCGCAGCGGATGCGCATGGATTGGCCGCGGCGTTGCGCCACTGCCTGACCGCGGAGGACGCTGGGCCCTTGCTGCGTCAGGTGCGCAGGACCATCGCCACCGGGGAACCGTACGAACTGACCGGCGCGACCGCGGTCCGGAGGGACGGCGTCCGGTTGCTGGTCGACCTCGCGATCACCAGACTCTGCGCTCCCGATGGGACGATCCTCGGTGCGCTGTGCGCTGCCGTCGACGCGAGCGACCGGCCCGCCGTCGCGAGCGCGCAAGGCACCGGCGACCGAAGCATCGAGGCCGCGCTCGCAGCCGCCGGCATGGCGACCTGGTCGCACGATGCGCGCACCGGGGTGACCTCGCGCTCCGCATCCTACCTGGGTCTGCTCGGGGTCGAATCAGGTGATGTCCTCGCCAACGTCCATCCCGGCGATGCACCGCGCGTCCGCGATGCCCTGCGCCGCAGCCTGGCGGTCGGGGTGCACTATTGCAGCGACTTCCGCGTGGTCCTGGCTGATGGATCGACGCGTTGGCTGGTCGACCGCGCCGAACCCGTCCACGATGCGGGGGGGCGCCCGGTGGGCTTGCTCGGCGTGCTCCAGGACGTGACCGACCATCGGCTCGCCGAGCAGGCGCTGCACGAGAGCGAGGCGCGCAACGCGGCGATCGTCGCATCGGCGCTCGACGCCATCGTGACCATGGACGCGGACGGTCGGGTCACCGGATTCAATCCTGCCGCGGAAGCGACCTTCGGCATCTCCCGCGAATCCGCGATTGGCCGCGCCTTCCCCGAACTGGCGATCCCCGTGCCGAACCGGGTGCGGGTCTTGCGCGACATCGCGCGCCGACTCGCCGATGGCGGAGTCGGCGGCTGGCGACGCGAGATGGAGGCGATGCGCGCGGATGGTTCGCGTTTCCCGGCGGAATTCACCATCAGCGCCGTGCGCCTGCCCAGCGGCATGCTGATCACCGCGCACATCCGCGACATCACCTTGCGCCGGCGCGCCGAGGACGCCCTGTGCGCCAAGGCCGTCGAGCTCGAGCGCGCTGTGGCTGAGCTCGGTCGGTCGAATGGCGAACTCGAGCAATTCGCCGCGGTGGCTTCCCATGACCTGCAGGAGCCGCTGCGCATGGTCGGCAGCTACCTGTCGCTGCTCGCGAGTCGCTGCGGCGACCGCCTCGACGGCAAGGCCGAGGAATACCTCGCCAAGGCGGTCGACGGTTCCCAGCGCATGAGCAGGCTGATCCGCGACCTGCTCGAGTACTGCCGAGTCGGTCGCGGCGAGGTCCCCGACGAGCCGGTCGCACTCGCGGAGGTTGTCGCCGAGGTGATGCGCGACCTGCAGATCCAGATCCAAGCCGGCGCGGCGCGCATCGAGGTCGGTGCGTTGCCGACCCTGCGCGCGGATCGGATCCAGATGCGGCAGTTGTTCCAGAACCTGCTGAGCAATGCGCTGAAGTACCGTTCGAGCGCTCCCCCGGTGTTGACGATCACCGCGCAGGTTGCCGCCGCTGGATGGCAGGTATCGGTGGCCGACAATGGCATCGGCATCCCGGCGGAGGCGTGCAGGCGGATCTTCGAACCATTCACCAGGTTGCACGGACGCGGCGCCTACCCGGGTAATGGCATCGGCTTGGCCATCTGTCGACGCATCGTCGAGCGCCACGGCGGGCGTATCTGGGCCGAACCCGGGGCGCCACGCGGCTCGGTCTTCCACATCTGCCTACCAGCCGATTCGGACTCCTTGCCGACCTAATGTCCTGACCGAGAAATCCACTGCCTTTGGGCTTGGCCGCGGCTGCCGTCTGCTGCGATTCACGCGCCTTGCAACCAGCCACCGCGGCCGGCGCCATCCGCAGTGAATGCATCGGAGAGGAACCTAGCAGCGGTATAGCTGGGGCGGCCGCCGCTACCGTTCAAGGAGCCGAGTGCGCAGCGCCGTGGTCGCGGGCGCCGGCTACAATAGTCGGGTGATAGCCCTCGATGTGCCCGACCTCATCCTGATCGACGACAATCCTGCCGATAGCGAACTCGCTACCGAGGCGCTCCACGATCTCGGATATGGGGCAATGGTCGGTTATGCGTATGACGGCGAGGCGGCGATCCGCTTGCTGGGCGAATACATCGAGGATCCGCTGCGTCCGCGACCGTTGCTGGTCCTGCTCGACCTCAACATGCCCAAGCTGCACGGCATCGAGGTGCTCGGCTTCATGGCTGAACACGCTGCATTGGATGATATCCCGGTGGTGGTATTCACCTCCTCGGATTCACCGCGCGATCGGCAACGCAGCCTGGCGCTGGGAGCCCGCGACTACCTGGTGAAGCCGGGTACCTACCAGGGTCTGGTGGAGCTGATGGCACAGCTCAAGGGCCGCTACCTCGACGTGTCCGCTACCCCTTGAACAGGATGTCGGCCACGAAGGACATGACGCCGAGCAGGAACAGGCTCGAGACGATGAGGGGGAAGGCATCGCGTTCGCTAGGGCGCTGGCGGGGGCGCATGGTGGATTCCTCGTTGAGGCGGATCCTATCGCGTTGGACGCCTGTTTCAGGTGTCCGGGATCGCGTCATCTACAAGGACCCCCAAGCGCTCCGCGAGGGCCCTTCGTCGGTGGTGGAGCGCTTGACTGGTGCCTCCCCCGGCCAGCCTCGTCAGTGGCCGACTCCCCGGCCGCCGCGAACGGACTCGCGCATGCCCTACTTGGCCGACCCGGTCAACAAGACCCTGATCCCGATCGAGAACGATCGTTTCCGCGTCGGCCGCGATCACGGCAACGATCTGGTGCTGACCCGTCGCACCGTCAGCCGCAATCAGGCCGCCATCGTCCGTCGCCGCGCCGTCGACGGCGACCGCTGGGTGCTGGTGAACCTCAGCCAGACCAATCCCTGCACGATCGAGGACGAGATCGTCGTCGATGAACGCGCGCTGATCGACGGCTGCGCGTTGAGCCTCGGAGGATGCGCCTACCAATTCCTGATCGCCGTGCGCGAGGGCAAGGCCGACACCTCGCGCATCGAGAACACTCCGGACTATGTGCGCGCCCTGCGCGCCGAACCGATGCCCGCCGACCTCGTCGGCAACGCCAACGACCCGCTCGGCGTGCTCGGCATGCTGGCCTCGAGCGGACGCACCGGTCGGCTCGCGTTCCTCGCCAAGGACGGCGGATCGAACCTCGCCGTGTGGTACGATCGCGGCACCATCATCGCCGCGCGGACCGAGACCACGCGCGACCTCGAGGCGCTCTTCGACCTGCCGATGCGCGCCTTCTCGGAATTCCGTTTCGTCGACGGACCGGCGCGGGCCCGCACGCTCAACGAGCCGACCTCCGCGGTGCTGCTCGACCTGGCCCGGCGCAGCGATGAGGTCCAGCGCCGAGATCGCCGCACGGTGTCGTTCGATCGCGGGCGCAGCGAAGGCTGACCAGGGTTCGCCGTCGCACCGGCAAGCCGCATCCAATCACATTGCGACAGTTCCCCGGTAATATTCAGGTCTGAGGCGATTCCGCCGCATCGGGTTGCAGCGCGACCAGATTGTGGTTCGCCGGACCGTTGACCACCGTGCCGAAGCGGTCGAAGCGCGAACCGTGCGCCGGGCAATCCCAGCTCTTCTCGACGTCGTTCCAGGTGACGATGGCGTGCAGGTGCGGGCACACCGCCGAGCACTCGTGGATGCTGCCGTCGACATCGTGGTAGACCGCGATCTTGTGCGCTCCGCGGCGGATCACCGCGCCGCAGCCGGGCGCGACCTGCTCGGGCTCGGTGACCTCCCCGCCGGTCACCCAGCTCGCGTATTGGCCGGCGACGCCGGCGTTGTGCTTGGCGTACTCGCCAGCGGCGCGCAGGGTCTTGCGGTTGGGCCGGTAGAGCTCTTCCCATTGGTTGTCGCGACCGAGCACCAGATCGGTGATCAGCAATCCGCCGATGGTCCCGTGGGTGAGGCCGTTGCCGGAATCGCCGGTGATGATGTAGACGTTGCGGTCCAGGGGATTGCGACCGATGTAGGCCATGCAGTCCACGGTTTCGACGACCTGCCCCGACCAGCGCCAGGCGGTGGCGCCGGCGGCCGGGAAGCGCTCGCGCGCCCAACGCTCCAGCGCGCAGTAGCGCTCCTCCTCGGCGTGCTCATGGCCGACCTTGTGATCCTCGCCGCCGATCAGCAGCAGGTCCTCGCGCGGGCCATCGACCACGCGCAGGTAATGGTAGGGATCGGAGGTGTCCCAGCCGAGCGCCGCGGGCACGGTGCCGCACTCGACCGAGAGCGCGATCAGGTAGGTGCGGTGCGCTTCCAGCTTGGTCTGTACGACCACGCGGTCGTTGATCGGGACATTGGTCGCGACCACCACCGACGAGCAGGTCACGGTGTGCCCGCCACGCACCTCGACGCGGGGATGCCGGCCGCCGTGGATGGCGGTGGCATGGGTCCGGGTGTGGATCTGGCCGCCCTTGCGCAGGATCGCCTGAGCCAGGCCGTTGAGGTACTTGAGCGGGTGGAACTGAGCCTGATCGGGAAAGCGCAGGCAGGGTCCGGTCGCGAACGTCGGCCACGGACCGCTGGCGACCCGCTCGACGCGCGTCAGTCCGGCCCGATGGCAGGCCGCGAGTTCGTCGGCGAGCACGCTGGCATCTTCGCCGGGCGGCACGAACAGGTAGCCGTCGACCCGGCGCAGGTCGCAGTCGATGTCCTCGTGCTCGGCGATCCATTCGATGGTGTCGATGGCGATGGTGTGGCTGTCAGCCGCGAGATGCGCGTTGTGCGGGCCCAGCAGGCGTTCGATCTCGAAATAGCGGTCATCGAGCGCGTAACTCAAGTGCGCCGAGGTGCGGCCGCTCTCGCCGCTGCCGATCTCGCCGTCCTCGAGCACGCACACCGTCTTGCCCGCCTGCAGCAGCAGGTAGGCGGTGGTCAGCCCGGCGATGCCGCCGCCGATCACGCAGACGTCGGCCGCGGTCTCGCTGGTGAGCGGTGTAGCGG
>JACDEC010000315.1 GCA_013816645.1 Planctomycetota bacterium | reverse complement strand
GTCCCATGCGGACGACGTTGCGCAAGCGGTCGCTGACCTGCTGATCCAACCCGCGCAGAGCGGCCAGCCGGGCATTGAAGTACTCGACATCATTGGCGAGATCGGCCAGCTGTGCGTCGTCGGGCAGGGGCATCGGCTTGGTGCCGTGCAGCAAGTGGCGCATGATCCGACCGGGAAGGGTTTCGGACTCCGGGGATGAGCTCCAGGCCGTCTCGGCGCCGGCACGATCGCCGCGCTGAAAGCGAAGATCGCCCAGCCACAACCGCGCCACCTGCGCGACGTCGATCGCGCCATCTGGGTTGGCGTCGAGGACTGCGTAAGCGGCCTCGGCGCGGTCGAGCGACCCCCGCATGCGGTCGCTATGGGCGAGCCGCAGGCGCGCCTGCGCCCGCTGGGTCGGCGTCATGTCCGGGTCGGCGACGATCGCGGTAAAGCACGCCGTAGCTTGGTCGAATTCGCCGAGCGCGAGCAGGAGGTCGCCGGCGGCGGATTCTCCGACCTCCGCCGGCGTGCTCAGGTGGAGGTAGGCGGCGAGTTCGGCGCCGGTGTGGTAGAGGTGGGCGGCGCGCCGCGGCTCGGCGAGCGCGAGCTGCTCGGCGCGGGCGAAGTAGTCGTCGACCAGCGCGTGCAGCGGCTGCTCGGGCACCGAGGCCAGCAGCTCGGCGAGGTCGTGCTGGCGGCGGATGGCGTCGAAGTACTGCTCGGCCTCCTGGTAGCGGCCCAGGCGCAGGCTGCAGCCCCAGGCGCGGAAGGTCGCGGCGAGCACGTAGCGCGGATGATCGCGGTAGTCGCGCGCGACCGCGTCGAACGATTCGAGCGCACGCTCGTCGTCGGCGAGGGCCTCGTGGCACAAACCGATGCGGAAGCGCGCGTCGCGCACCAGCTCCGAGTCGGGATGATCGTGCAGGAACGCCTCGTAGGCGCGGATCGCCCGCGCGTAGCGCCCGTCCTGGCGCAGGGTGTCGGCCGGCGCCAGGGCCGAGACGTAGAGCGCGCTGAGCTGGCGTTCGACGCGCACCGCGCTGACCACCGCAGATTCGGTGGTGTAGGCGATGTGCACGCCATCGGCGTCGGCGCCTTCGATCGGCACCAGGTCGATGAAGCCCAGGCCGGTGCCGCCGACCGCCGCCGACACCGTGTCGTCAAGGCGTTCGAAGCCGATCTCGACGGGCTGGTCGGGCAGCAGCGGATCGAGCTCGCGGCTGGCGACGACCTTATCCTCGCGCAGCACCGCCATGCGGTAGCCGTTCTCGTCGGCGAGCAGGCGCAGCCGGTAGCCGCGGCCGACGTCGCGATCGCTGATCATCGCTTCGCACAGGAAGTGCGATTCGCGCGGCGTGAAGGTGAAGCGCAGGCGCACCGGGCCCTGGACGTTGGGCAGCGACGCCAACTGCACGCCCTTGATCAGCGGCGCGTACGGCCGCAACGGCGTCGGGGCGATGACGGCGAGGTCGCCATCCTTCGCCCACTGGTTGACCCAGGTCGGCGTCGTCGCCGGCGGCTGGGCCGGCGGCGCGGTCGTGGCACGGCTGGCGTCGACGACCACCTTGCGCACGCCGATGGCGACCACCGAGACCGCGAGGAACACCGCCAGGCCGCCGATCGCCACCACGCGGCGGTTCACCCAGGCGCGGCGCAGCAGCGGCAGCAGCCGGCCGGGACGCCGCGAGCGGATGCGCAGGCCGCGGCTGAACTGGCGCAGATCGGCGGCGAGATGCTCGGCGGTGGGATAACGGTCGGCGGGATCCTTGGCCATCGCCTTGAGCACGATGGTCTCGAAATCGCCCGTGATCCCCGGGCGCAGGCGCGACGGCGGCACCAACGGCTCCTCGATGATGCGCCGCAGCATGGCCATCGAGTTGTCGGCGGTGAAGGGCGCCTGGCCGGTGAGCAGTTCGTAGAGGCAGGCGCCGAGGCTGTAGATGTCGGATCGGCGGCTGAGGTCGGCGCGCTGGCCGCTGGCCTGCTCGGGGCTCATGTAGGCCGGGGTGCCGAGCACGGTGCCGGTCGCGGTCAGCTTGCTGGCCCCGTCGATGCGCTGGGCGAGGCCGAAGTCGAGCAGCTTCACCACCCCGTCCCCGGTGAGCATGATGTTGCCGGGTTTGATGTCGCGATGGAGGATGCCGGCGAGGTGGGCGGTGTGCAGGGCCTCGGCGGCCTGGATGCCGATGTCGGCGAGCCGCGACTCGTCGATGCGCACCTTGCTGACGATCAGCTCGTTGAGCGTCTCGCCTTCGACCAGCGGCATGACCAGGTAGGGCTGGCCGAAATGCTCGCCGGCATCGAGCACCCGGACGATGCCGTTGTGGCGCAGCGCCTGCAGGTAAGCGGCCTCGCGCTGGAAGCGGATACGCTCCTGCTGGTCGGCGATCTGGCGCAGGATCTTGATCGCGACCAGCCGGCCGATCGGGACCTCGCAGGTGATCACGACCTTGCCGCGGTAGACGGTGCCCATGCCGCCGCGGGCGATGACCCCGAGCACGCGGTAGGGACCGACCTGGAGCGGATCGCGCGACGCGGTGATCGCGGGCAGGACCTCGGTGTCGTGGCCCCGCTGCTTCACCGGTTCGGCCGCGGCCGATGCGCTGCTGGAATCGCCGTCCATCTACCGGCGAGCATGGGCGGACGCGGCAGGGTGGAAGGGGTGGGGTCGGGAACGGCGAGGGGGCGTGCGACGTGCGACGGTCACCGGATGGTCACGTGCGACGTGCGACGTGCGGCGTGCGACGGTCAAGACGCACCGATCCGCGTGCCTTACTCTTTCCTTCGCACATCGCACATCGCACATCGCGCTTCGCACTCCACATCGCACTTCGCACATCGCACTTCGCACTACTTCCCTGCCCCAATCGCCCCCGCGTGCACCCGCGGTCTTGGCAGCGCGCTGCCCAGCAGATCCTGGCTCTGGCCGTCCTGATCGACGTCGGCGAGCGGGGCGCTCGGGCGGGTTGCGGCGTAGCGGGCGAGCGGAGCGAAATCGGCGATGTTGGCCAGTACCGGCGCTTCACCGGGGACGATGTCCTGGACCCACGATTCCCCGCGATCGACGCCGCCATCGCGTTCCTGACCGCTGGCCGCGCGCCACGCGGCGAGATCGCCGTGGGTGGCGCCCGCCCAGGTGATGCGCAGCGCCGGGGTGGCGCCGACATAGGCGTTGCCGAGGAAGCGCGCGCCGGGGTCGGGGAACACGCAGTCGACGTGGGGTATGTCCGCGCCGGCGACGAACAGGTTGCCGGCGAGCACGATGCCGGTGCAGGTGCCGCCGGTGAAGCGCACGCAGGCGGGATTGCCGCGTCCGCGGCGGGTGGCGATCACGGTGTTGAACAGGATCTGGCAGGCGCCGAGGTCGCCGGACTTCCAGGTGTGGAAGTGGATGGCGCCGTAGCCGTGGGCCTGGCCGTCGTCGACGCTGAGGTTGTAGCGCACGATGTTGTCGCGGAATGGCCGGGCGTTGGCGTACTGGCAGATCAGGTAGCCGGCGCCGTCGTTGTCGTGGCTGTAGTTGTACTGCATCAGCGAATCGGTCACGCCGCCGTCGAAATCGAAGCCGCCGCCGTCGACCGAGGCGTTGCCGGTGCGGTTGTGGTGCGATTCGTTGTACTGGATCAGCACCTTGCGGCAGTCCCACGCCCAGATGCCGACCGGACCGCCGCCGGGGAAATCGCAGCGCGCCCCGTTGTCCCAGGCGACGCAGCGTTCGATGACCGCTCCGTCGATGCCGCCGAGCACGATGCCGCTGCCCGAGTGGTTCGATCGCCCGGTCTTGCCGGGATGGCTCCAGGCGCGGCAGCGTTCGACGCGCACCGCGCTGTGCGCCCAGCCCACCGCGGCGGTCGCCGAGTCGCCCCACGACGAGATCCCGGCCAGGCCATTGTGGTGGGCGTCGACCTCGCTGATCAGCACGTCGTGGTAGCCGCGCGCATTGTCGTCCGCGCCGAACAGCACGCCGTGATCGCCGAAGCCGGTGACCTCGAGCCGCTGGATGCGCACGTGGGCGAGCCTGGCCGGCGCCTTTTCGGCGTAGAGGTACACGCCGTTGCGGGTGTTGGCGTCCAGGCCGACGCCGCGCACCACCAGATCGCGGATCTCCAGGCCGCCGCAGTCGACGGCGTGGATGCCGTGCTCCTCGGCACCCGGTTCGATCACCGCCCGGCCCTCGCCGTAGGAGGTCAACACCACCGGTGCCGTGGCGGTGCCGGCGTCGGCGGCATCGAGCACGATCCCGCCGGGGAAGCGCTGGCCGCCGGCGAAGCAGATCACCGAACCCGGCGCGAAGGCGGTGGCGTTGACCTTGGCGACGCTGCGCCACGCCTGCTGCGCCGAGCGTCCGCTGCGCGCGTCGTCGCCGTCGGGGCTGACGAAGTACTCGACGGCGTTCATCGACGGCACGGCGAGCGCGAAACAGCAGAGGATGGACAGGCGCATGGCGACTCCGGTACGGGTTGTCGATACGTGGTGAGCGCGGCGAGCAGGTTGTTCACAGGCGTTCTTCCCACTCCTGGCGGGTCGCCGGTTCGCGCGCGACGATGTCGGCTTCGAAGCGGGCGAGCAGTTCCTTGATCACCGGATCGTTCTGCGCTTCCTTGTAGCGGCGCGCGCGGTCCTGGGCGGCCGCCTCGTCCTCGCCGAGACGCGCTGCCGCGGTCGGACCACCGGTGCGCGCACGGGCCCGCCAACGCACCGGATGCCCGGCGATCGCCGCGAGCAGGCG
>JACDEC010000314.1 GCA_013816645.1 Planctomycetota bacterium | reverse complement strand
GCTCTGGCAACTGGTGCTGCTCAACCAGTTCCATGACATCATCCCGGGCTCGTCGATCCACCGGGTCTACGAGGAAGCCGAAGCGTCGTACGCCGAGGCGGTGCGCGGGGCCCAGGCCCTGGCCGCTTCCGCCCAGGCGAAGCTGGTCGCCAAGCGCGCCCAGGCGATCACCGTGTTCAATGCGCTGTCCTGGGAGCGCAATGCGCTCGTCGAACTCCCCTCCGGCTGGAGCGGCGCCGAGACCACCGAGGGCGCTGCGCTGCGCGTGCAAAGCGAGGGCTCCAAGCGCTGGGCGCTGGTGCCACGCGTGCCGTCGTGCGGCTGGCAGAGCGTGCGCCGGTCGTCCACCCGCCCGGAGCGGGGCGTAGCCGCGCCGCTGCGCGCCGATCGCCACGGCCTGGAGAACGAGCACCTCGCCATCACCGTCGACGCGTCCGGCGCATTGACCGCCATCGTCGACAAGGCTAGCGGCCAGGATTTCGCCGCCGGGCCGTGCAACCGCCTGCGCATGTACAAGGACGTGCCCGGCTGGTTCGACGCCTGGGACATCGACAGCATGTACGCGCAGCAGCCGGTGGAGCTGCCCGCGGCCGCGACGGTCGAGGTCATCGCCGACGGCCCGCTGTGGGTAGCGCTGCGCGTGCGCCGGACGATCAACGAATCGACGATCAGCCAGGACATCGTGCTGCGCGCGGGCAGCCGCCGCGTCGAGTTCGTCACCACCGTCGACTGGCGCGAGAAGCACAAGCTGCTCAAGGTCGACTTCCCGGTCGACGTGCGCAGCGAGGATGCGCTGCACGAGATCCAGTTCGGCCACGTGCGCCGCCCGACCCACGCGACGCGGCCCTACGACGCCACGCGCTTCGAGGTCTGCAACCACAAGTGGACCGCGCTGGCCGAGGAAGCGCGCGGCGCGGCGGTGCTCAACGACAGCAAGTACGGCGTCAACGTCGCCGACCGCACGATCAGCCTGACCCTGCTGCGCTCGCCGTTGTCCCCGGACATGACCGCCGACCGCGGCATCCAGCAGTTTACCTACGCCTTCCAGTGCTGGACCGGCCCGTTCGAACGTTCGGGCGTGGTGCAGGCGGGTTACGAACTCAACGCGCCGGTCAGCATGGCCGCCGGCGAGGCCGATCGCGCCAGCCTGTTCGCGCTCGACGCTGGCAACGTGATCATCGAGACCGTCAAGCCTGCCGAGGACGGCTCCGGCGACGTGATCGTGCGCATGTACGAAGCGCTGCGCACCCAGACCCATTGCGCGCTGCGCGTCGACCTGCCTTTCGCCGCGGTGTCCGAGACCGACATGCTCGAAGCGCCGGTCGCCAAGCTCAAGGCGCGCGACGGGCGGGTCGCCCTGACCTTCCGTCCCTTCGAGATCAAGACACTGCGATTGACCCGGCGCTGAGGGCCTTCACCGCCGCGCATGGCGCGGGCGCGGGATGTAAGCAGGGGTTGCTGGGGCTGGGCGCTGGCTGCGCGCGGCTACTCGCGGATCGGGGATCCGGCCAGGGCCTCAGCCTTGCCGGCGCGCAGTTCGGATACCGCGCCGCCGCCCCACTCGATCTTCCAGATGCCGCGCTCGGCATCGACATGGAAGACGCGCGAAACCTTGCCGCCGCGGCTCTCGGTGACGATGCCTCCGGTGCGCACCAGTTCGGTATCGGGATGCTCCTCGCCGCTGCCCTCGTTGATGGCGACGTAGGTCAGCCGGTCGCGCACCCGGGGCACCAGCAGGGGATAGGCGCTGGTGGGATACTTGTCCGATCCCGGCGGCAACGCCTGCCATTCGCCGTCGCCGCACCGGTAGGCGGTGACCCGCTGACCGTCATGACGCACCGCGAACGGGTTCTCGTAGGTCTGCCCGTCCATCGCGAAGACGGCGTTCATGGTGATCTCGCGACCGGTGTCGCTGATCTCGAAGTACCCGGCGTTCTCGGTGCCGAAGCGGAAATCGTAGGAGCGGGTCGCGGTCATCGGCGGCTCCGTTGGCAGGTGAGCGCGGCAGCCGACCAGGGCCAGCGCCATGACGACGATGATGGAGGTACGCACGATCCGCTCAGCCCGTCAACTGCTTGCGCAGCCGCGCCACGACGTCGCGCTGCGCGTCGGCGAGCGACCCCGGGAAGGTGCAGCCGGCGGCCTGCTTATGGCCGCCGCCGCCGAAGGCCTCGGCGACCGGGCTGACCTCCCAGGGCGGATTCGCGCGCAGGCTGCAACGGACGAACTTCCCATCGGCGGATTCGCGAAGCAGGTAGCCCACGCAGTTGCCGGCCAGCGAGCGCGGCACGTCGACCATGTCGCCCCAGTCCTCGGGCTCGCCGACCGCGGCGATCGCCGCGGCGGACAAGGCGATGCCGGCGAGGCGCGGTTCCAGGGCGTCGACCGCGAGGTGCTCGAGCCCGAGGCGCAGCACCGCGAGGTCGTGCGGGGTGCGGGTGTAGGTCAACTTGCGGTTGATCTCGGCGGCGTCGATGCCGGTGTCGAGCAGTTCGGCGGTCCAGCGGAAGGTGTGCGCGGTGGTGTTGCTGTGCATGAACCGGCCGGTGTCGAAAACGATGGTCGTGTACAGGCAGGTCGCGAGGACGCGGTCGAGCGGCACGCCGAGCTCGCGCAGCAGGGTCGAGACCACCACCCCCGAGCTCTCGGCGACCACGTCCACCAGGTTGATGTCGCCGAAGCGGTCGTTGGTGGCGTGGTGGTCGAGGTTGATGAGCAGCCCGCGCGGCGCCGCCATCACCGCTCCCAGGCGCTTGCGATCACCGCAATCGCAGCTGATCACCACGTCGCTCGCTGGCAGGGCCTTGGCCGTGGCTTCATCGGTGACCGGTTCGATGCGCGTGAAGCCGGGCAGGAAGGCGTAGATCGAGGCCAGCCGACTCGGGCACAGGAAGCGCACGCGCTTGCCCAGACCCTCGAGCGCGTGCAGCAGGGCCAGGCCGGCGCCGATGCCATCGCCGTCGGGATTGAGGTGGGTGGTGACGGTGACGGTGGTCGCGTCGCGGAGGGCTTGCGCGGCGGCTGCATACGGTTCGCTCATGGGCGGGTTGTCCAGGTGCAGCGCCATGCTGCAATCGACAACGCAACATCCCGTTGCCTTGGGCCGGTGCGGCGGTGTCCTAGGCGCGCCCCGCACCCACCCAGGCGACGCACCGTGAACCAGACCACCCAACTCACCAAGCGCGCGCGCAAGCGCACCAAGGTCGTGGCGACCGTCGGCCCAGCGTCGACCGATCCCGAGATCATCCGCGACCTGTTCCGCGCCGGCATGAACGTGGCCCGGCTCAACATGAGCCACGGCAACCAGGACGACCACCTCCGGCGCCTGCACCTGGTGCGCACCATCTCCAAGGAGATGGAACGCCCGATCGCGGTGCTCGCCGACCTCCAGGGCCCCAAGATACGCACCGGCAAGCTGGTCGGCGATCTGCCCGTGCAGTGGAAGTCCGGGGGACGCACCGTGATCACCGTCGCCGACCTGCCGCAGGGCACCGCCGAACGGGTCGGCACCACCTACTCCGGGCTGGCCAAGGACGTGCGCCAGGGTTCGACCATCCTGGTCGACGACGGGCGCATGCGCCTGCAGGTCGACGAGATCGTCGGCGACGACATCCGCTGCACGATCGTGGTCGGCGGCACGCTCAAGAACAACAAGGGCATCAACCTGCCCGGCGTCCAGGTCAGCGCGCCGTCACTGTCCGAGAAGGACAAGTCGGACCTCGCCTGGGCGATCGCCAACGACGTCGACTACGTCGCGCTGAGCTTCGTGCGCAACGCCCGCGACGTGCGCAACCTCAAGCACCGCATCGCCGAGAGCGGCCGGGTGATCCCGATCATCGCCAAGATCGAGAAGCCCGAGGCGGTCGAGAACATCGACGAGATCCTCGCCGAGGCCGACGGCATCATGGTCGCGCGCGGCGACCTCGGCATCGAGATCTCGACCGAGCGCCTGCCCGTGGTGCAGAAGGGCCTGATCGCCGCGGCCAATCGTGCGGGCAAGCTGGTGATCACCGCCACCCAGATGCTCGAATCGATGATCGAGAACCCGATCCCGACGCGCGCCGAGTCGTCCGACGTCGCCAACGCGATCTTCGACGGCACCGACGCGGTGATGCTCTCGGGCGAGACCGCGGCCGGCAAGTACCCGGTCGAGGCGGTCGCCGAGATGATGCGCATCGCGGTCGAGGCCGAGGGTTCGCCGTACATGCCCAAGCTCGTGCTCGACGCCAAGGCCGCGACCTTCGACCACTTCTCGATGGCGCTCACCGGCGCCGCCGACCTGTTGACCCGCGAACTGCCCGCCAACGGCATCATGCTCTTCGCCCACGGCAGCGAGAAGGCCCTGCTGCTCTCCAAGCGCAGGGGCAGCATGCCGATGATCGCGCTCTGCCACGAGGAGCGCACCTGGCGTCAGCTCAGCCTGTATTGGGGCATCGTCCCCCTGCTGGTGCCGTTCAAGGAGGACCTCCAGGACCTGCTCGAGACCGGCACCGCGGAGGCGCTGCGCCACGAGATCTTCCGCGATGGCGACACCGTGGTGATCATCGTCGGCTTCAGCACCACCGGGGCGAACTCGATCCGCATCCATCATGTCTGACGGGGTTGGCGTCTCCGCCCGGGGACGTCGCCGAGCGCCGTCCCTGCTGCGCATGCCGCTGCGCGGCCCGGGCGGATCCGCCGGCGGCTGACGCCGCCGCGATCGCTACGCGAT
>JACDEC010000313.1 GCA_013816645.1 Planctomycetota bacterium | reverse complement strand
GGCGAGGACGCCGTGTTCGCAGCGAGCCTGCCCGCGCTGCCGCCGGGCGTCGCTCTCCCCGTCGACGCGGACGACGAGCCCGCGAGCTACAGCCCGCCGATCGTCATCTCGGCCGGTGGCACCTACCGCGGCAACTGGCGTTCCCTGGACGACGATGTCCCGGCGGTTCGCATCGCCACCCGCGAGCCGGTGATCATCGAACGTTCCCAGCTCGCCGGAGCCGGCAGGCTGATCGCCACCGATTTCGCGGTCGGTGACCTCACCGTGCGCGACTGCACATTCCGCGGCCAAGCCCCCAAGGATCCGAAGCGGGCGCGCGGCGAGGCGATCGTGGGTTGGGGCTTCCGCAACCTGGTGGTCGAGCACAACACCTTCATCGGCACCGGCACGGCGATCAGCGCCGACGAATACAGCGGCGACGGCACGCCGGCGAACACCCTGATCGTCCGCTACAACCGCGCGCGCGACCTGAACGGAGCCATCGCCGCCGGCGGGCGTCAGGACATCAGCTTCGTCAGGGTGGTGAACTTCCGCGGAGAGGCTGGCAATCCGCCCGGCGCCGAGATCGCCTGGAACGAGGTGGTCAACCGTCCCGGGGCGAGCTGCACAGAATGCCTGATCGTGCTGTGGCTGGCGGGGGGCAGGCCGGACAGCTGGTTCGCCGTGCACAACAACTGCTTGTACGGATCCTACTACCCGGACCCGCGCACCGAGAAGTCGACCGGCTCCGGGTTGACCATCGTCGGGCCGGACAGCGAGCGCACCGCCTACATCGAGGTGCGCGACAACCTCATCCTCAACACCACCAACGCCGGCATCACCGTGGCGGCAGGGTCCAACCTGCGCATCCATGGCAACCGCATCATCTCCACGAGCCGGATGCCGGACGGGACGGAGATGCCCGGCAGCTTCGTGGGACTCCAGGTCGCGGACATCGAGCGCGACAATCCCGCGCGCGTCGGTTCGATGCATGACATCAGCATCGTCGACAACGTCTTCGGGTGGGCGCACCCGCACGAGGCGGTTCCCCATCCCCACCGCCACGACGCCCTGTTCCGCGAAGGCGCGGGCGACGTCAACGGTCCGAACCGACACCTGAGCGACGCGCCGATCACCCAGGCCATGCAGGACGACGAGCATGCACGCTTCCTCGAGCGGGCCGGCAGCGCGGACATCGTCATCGGTCCGCGCCCAGGCCCGCCAGCACGCTGATCGTCGCGGCGCGGCGTCGGGGCACCGCGCCTCGGGCACTCGGGATTCGGGAAAAGTCGTCGTACAGATCTTGCCGGGTCGGCGCACTGCTAGCGACCCGGTCGGGACCGCCCGACCGACGCACGACATCCACCGCACGATCCCGGAGCTCCCATGACCCGATCCATCGCCCGCGTCGCCGCCCTGGTGTGCGCCCTGCTGCTGGCGTCCGCCGCGGCCCAGGCTCAGGACCAGACCGTCCCACCCGCTCCGCTGGCGAGCCTGACCGCCTCCGGACCGGTGGTGGCCTCCACCGACGGACAGGTCATCGAGAACCTGCTGATCACCGCCGACGGCGCGGTGGCGGTCGATTTCGCCGGGCGCGCCAACGTGACCTTGCGCAACTGCTACATCCGGCACGCCAACCTCGGCGCGCGGATCCACGGCTGCCTGAATCCGCGGGTCGACCATTGCGCCTTCGTGCGCACCCGGGTGCCGGCCCGCGGCACCGGCAGCAACGAGGCCAACGGCGTGAGCCTGCAGGGCGGCCGGGGGACCATGGTGGTGTCCAACTGCGAGATGTGGAGCGCGTCGAGCGGAGTCTACCTCCAGGACAACGCGCCCGGGGCCCACGTCCACCACATCAACGGCTTCAACATGATGGGCCCGATGCCGCGCGGCCAGCTGGTTCAGGCGAACAACTGCCCCGACGTGATCATCGAGGATTTCTACAACTTCAACGACCTCGACGCCTCCTGGGTGGAGGACAACGTCAATCTCTACGATTCGAACAACGCGATCGTCCGTCGCGGCTGTGTCGACGGCAACAACAGCGACAGCGGCGTTGGCGTGATCTTCGACGGCAGCCACAACCAGATCCAGGGCGGGCTGATCGAGGACGTCGACGCGATCCACCAGGGCAATGGCGCATTCTCCAACGCCAACGCAGTCAACACCACGATGAACCGCGTCCGCACCCGCGATGGCCACAACTACGGTGTCGGCGGCCGCGCGCGTGGCGGTTCCAACGGCCTGAGTTTCCATAACTGGAGCGGGTCGTCGGGCGGTCGTCTGGTCGGCGTCTACTTCAATCCCGCGAACATCGACAACGTCCTCTGGGACGGAGATACCATGGCGAGTCATTCGATCACCATGCAGGACTTCACTCCGCGCGGTCGCATCGTGCTCACCGGCATGCCCTACGCCGACGGCTCCCTGCCGCCCGCGGGCAGCGGCAGCGGCAGCATCCTGCGCGAATGGTGGAGCGGCATCGGCGGCGAGGCTGTGTCCCTGATCCCGCTGGCCAGCGCGCCCAGCGGTAGCGCGCAGTCGCCCAGCTTCGAGGCCCCGACCGACTGGGCCGAGCAGTATGGCACGCGCATGCGCGGCTGGCTGCACCCGCCGGTCAGCGGCTCGTACACCTTCTGGATCGCCGGCGATGACACCTGCGAGCTCTGGCTGAGCGGCAGCGACAGCCCGTCGGGCCGTTCGCGCATCGCCTCGGTGCCGGGCTGGACCCCGTCCCGGGCCTGGGGCAACTACGTCGAGCAGCGCTCGCAAGCCATCACCCTGCAGGCCGGGCAGCGCTATTACATCGAGGCGCTGCACAAGGAGGGTGGCGGCGGCGACAACCTGGCCGTGGCCTGGCAGGGTCCGGGCTTCTCCCAGCAGGTGATCGGCGGCGCGTGGCTCTCGCCGTTCATTCCGCCGCCGCCCAACAGCGCCCCGACCATCAGCGCCATCGCCGATCAGGTCACTGCGCAGGGCACGGCGCTCACCGGCATCGCCTTCACCGTCGGCGACGCCCAGACCGCAGCCGGTTCCCTGACCCTCGTTGGCGCCTCCTCGAATCCCGCGCTGGTCCCGACGTCGGGCATCGCCTTCGCTGGCAGCGGCGCCAACCGCACCGTATCGATCACCCCGGCGAGCGGCGCCAGCGGCAGCGCGACGATCACCATCACGGTCTCCGACGGTTCGTTGACCGCGTCCGAACCGTTCGTCGTCACGGTGACCCCGGCCCCAGTTCCCGGCGGCAGCGGCACCATCCTGCGCGAATGGTGGACGGGCGTGGCCGGA
This sequence comes from Planctomycetota bacterium, assembly GCA_013816645.1. Taxonomy (GTDB): domain Bacteria; phylum Planctomycetota; class UBA11346; order UBA11346; family UBA11346; genus JACDEC01. The sequence continues at coordinate 1,447 of JACDEC010000313.1, read as the reverse complement.
ACCACCGTCGCCCAGATCCCGGTGGCCAGCGCGCCGACCGGCACCAGCCAGCCGACCGCGTTCGAAGCGCCGGTGAACTGGGCCGACAGCTACGGGACGCGGATGCGCGGCTACCTGCACGCGCCGGCCACCGGCTCGTACACCTTCTGGATCGCCGGCGACGACAACTGCGAACTGTGGCTGAGCAGCAGCGCCAACGCCGCGGGCAAGGCGCGCATCGCTTCGGTCCCGTACTGGACCAATCCACGCGAATGGAATAAATACCCCCAGCAGAAGTCGATCGTGATCGCCCTGCAGGCTGGCCAGAAGTACTACATCGAGGCGCTGCAGAAGGAGGCCGGCGGCGGCGACAGCCTGGCCGTGGCCTGGCAGGGACCGGGCATCGCCCAGCAGGTGATCGGCGGGCAGCACCTCTCGCCCTTCGTCCCGCCGCCGACGGCGCTGGGTTCGGGCACCATCCTGCGCGAGTGGTGGAGCGGCGTTGGTGGCGAATCGGTCGCGCAGATCCCGGTGGCCAGCGCGCCGACCGGCACCAGCCATCCCACCAGCTTCGAGGCGCCGGCCGATTGGGCGGACCAGTACGGAACGCGCATGCGCGGATTCGTGCACGCGCCGACCACCGGCACCTACACCTTCTGGGTGTCCGGCGACGACAACTGCGAGCTCTGGCTGAGCGCCAGCGACAACGCCGTGGCCAAGGTCCGCATCGCCTACGTGCCCGGCTGGACCGCCGCCCGCGACTGGGACTATTATCCCGAACAGCGCTCCGCGGCGATCACCCTGCAGGCGGGCGCGAAGTACGCCATCGAAGCGCTGCAGAAGGAGGGCGGCGGTGGCGACAGCCTGGCCGTGGCCTGGTCCGGACCGGGCATCGCCCGGTCGGTGATCGCCGGCGCCTACCTCTCACCCGCCACGATCGTCACGACGCCGACCTTCTACCGCGCGATCAACCTAAACGGCCCGGCGCTGACCATCGACGGCAAGGCCTGGGAAGGGAAGACCGCGGCGAACTCCAGCGTGACCGGCGCCCCCTTCGAGGACCAGTCGGTGACGCTGTCGCCGGCGACCGACGCGGCGCGCGCGACCATGATCCGCGCCTCGGTCTGGGGCAGCAACGGCGGGGTGCACGTCCACATGACTGCGGTCCCCTCGGGAACCTACGACGTCTACCTCTACGTCTGGGAGGATCTGGTCAGCCGCACCTATTCCATCGCCGTCGAAGGGACCCCGGCGCAGACCGGCTACCAGAGCGGCGCGGCTGGGACCTGGAAGCGTCTGGGACCGTGGCGGCGCACGATCAGTGACGGCGCCATCGATGTCACCACCAGCGGGGCGGACGATGCCAACCTCTCGGGCCTCGAGGTGTGGAGCGTGCCCGCGGGGTCACCGGCCTTGCCAATTGGCAACGGCTGAGCGCGAAGGGTCGCGATGTCGCGCGAGCCCAGCC
>JACDEC010000312.1 GCA_013816645.1 Planctomycetota bacterium | reverse complement strand
CAGCCAGGGTCGGCTGCACCTGCTCGCCGAGTCCAACCGCGTGCAGACCCCGGCGCCGCGCGTGTCGTCGCGCGTCGACGAGGCCTGGATGACCGTCGATGAGACCTTCGGCGAGCTGCTCGAGATGGCCGGCCTGCCCGGCCAGGGCGGCGGCTCGCAGGCGCGCCTCGCCGCGGGTCACCAGCGCATCGCCTCGTGGACGCTCGACCACCTCGACGACAAGTCGATGTTCAGCGGCCTGCTGGTGTCCGGCCAGTTCGCGCCGCTGTCGCTGTCGAGCTTCAGCCTGAGCAGCACGCTGTTGTTGGGGGAGCGGCAGCAGGCCGCCTCCCCCAACGAACGCGCCTCCGGCGCTGCCCCCAAGGAATGACCATTCCTGGGTCGGCTTCGCCGACACAGCAGACCATGTGATGGCTTTGGTGTGGGACGATGGGCTTTTCCTGTTTGAGCCTTGGCTTTAGGCCCATCGTCGCGGCCATGAACGCGATCAGCGGAGCGGTACCGGTCATGTCTGCCCCCTGCCCCCGATGGGTGGACTGATGCCGACGCAACCCGACGGCTACCTCATGCTGGTGCTGCACGCGCACCTGCCCTTCGTGCGCCACCCCGAGGAGCCGGTGTTCCTCGAGGAAGGCTGGCTGTTCGAAGCCATCACCGAGACCTACATCCCGATCCTCAACCGGCTCGAGCACCTCAAGCGCGACGGGGTGCCGGCGCGGCTGACCATGACCTGGTCGCCGCCCTTGTGCGAGATGCTGGCCGATCCGCTGCTCCAGGGCCGCTACCGCCACCACACCGCGCGCCTGCTCGAGCTGGCCGAGCAGGAAGTGCCGGCCAAGGCGCACTCGCCGTTCGCCGAGGCCGCGGTCATGTACCGCGATCACCTGCGCTTCTGCCTGGGCGTGCTCGACCGCTTCGGCGGCAACATCCTGGGCTGGGTGCGCGAACTACGCGACGCCGGCGTGCTCGAGCCGATCACCTGCACGGCCACCCACGGCTTCCTGCCGCTGATGCTGACCACCGAAGCGCGCCGCGCCCAGATCCAGATCGCAGCGGCGAATTACGAGAAACACTTCGGCGCCCGGCCGCGCGGCATCTGGCTGGCGGAATGCGGCTACGTGCCCGGCGTCGAGGAGCTGCTCAAGGAAGCCGGCATCCGCTTCTTCTTCGTCGACACCCACGGCATCTATTACGGCGACCCCCGCCCGCGCTGCGGCGTCTACAACCACGTCTACACGCCGTGCGGCGTCGCCGCGTTCGGGCGCGATCCCGATTCCAGCCGTTCGGTGTGGTCGTCCGAGGTCGGCTACCCCGGCAACCCGGTGTACCGCGAATTCTACCGCGATCTCGGCTACGACGGCGAATACGATTACGTCCGCCAGTTCCTGCACCCCGACGGCATCCGTCGCAACCTCGGCCTCAAGTACCACCGCATCACCGGCAAGATCGGCCTGCACGAGAAGCTGCCCTACGTGCCCTCGCCGGCCTTCGCCAAGGCCATGGACCATGCCGCGGATTTCGTCGCCAACCGCGTGAAGCAGGCCCAGCACCTCAAGGGCCTGCTCGGGCGTCCGCCCGTCATCGTCTCGCCCTACGACGCCGAACTGTTCGGCCACTGGTGGTTCGAAGGTCCGCAGTTCATCGAGAGCATCTTCCGCTGCGCCGCCAACACCGGAGGGGCGCTCAAGGCGGTGACCGGCAGCGAGTACCTCACCGAATGCCCGGTCGCGCAGGTCCAGGTGCCCTCGGCCTCGAGCTGGGGCGACGCCGGCTACAACGGCGTCTGGCTCAACCCGGGCAACGACTGGATCTACCGCCACCTGCACGCCAGCGAGGAGCGCATGCTCGAGGTGGCGCGCCGCTTCCCGGACGCGACCGGCGACCTCAAGCGCGCGCTCGACCACATGGCGCGCCAGCTCCTGCTCATGCAGAGCTCGGACTGGGCCTTCATCCTCACCACCGGCTCGACCGTCCCCTACGCCGTGCGCCGAACCAAGGACCACGTCAACCGCTTCACCGGGCTGTACGAGCAGGTGCTCGGCAACCGCATCAGCGGCGACACCCTGCGCGAGCTCGACTGGCGGGATACGATCTTCCCTGAGATCGATTACCGGGCGTACCGGTAAAAGAAGTCCGGAAGTCCGGAAGTCCGGAAGTCGGAGGCGAAAACCAGCAGTCGGAATTCGCAAGGCACGAGCGGATACTCCCACTCGCGATCGGCTTGCCCTCGCGCTGACTGGGCGTCATCATCCCGGTGTGAACGAACTCGAGGTCGTCGATCTCGACCAGCGGCCCGCCTACGCGGAGGCCGCGCTGGCCCTGCTGTCCGCGCATCCACCGGGCCGCTCGCACGTGGTGTGCGGACTGCCTGTGCGCGCGGGCCTGCCGCCGACCATGGACGACCTGCGCGCCTGCCTGGGTACCTTGGTCCTGCTGTGGCGCGGCAATGTCGCCGGAGTCCTGGCGCTGTGCCCATACAGCGACGAGCAGGTCACGCTGTGGGGCCCGGTGGTGGAGGCCCCGGTCAGCATGCAGATCGCCGGCGGGTTGCTCATCGATGCGAGCCGACCGGCGCTGCGCGAGGGCGGTTTCGAGAGCGTGCGCGCGCTCGCCGACACCCGCAACCGCGCCTTGCGCGCATTCCTGCTGGCCCACGGATTCTCTGCCTGGAAGGACGATCACGTCTATGAACGGTCCCTGGCCGGGGTGTCGACGGCGGTGGCCGGAGTGCGCGCGGCGAGCCGCAAGGATCACCGCGAACTCGCCGAACTGCTCGGCGACGCCTTCCCCGAGAGTCAGCACGCGCTTCCCAGCCTGGCCGCGCGCGAGAAGGAAGGCTACCGGCACTACGTCGTCGAGGACGCTGGCCTGATCGTCGCCGGGGCCGCGGTCCAGCAGAGCGGTCGGCGCAGCTGGCTGAAGCTGGTGGCCGTGCTGCCAGGCGTCCGCGGCGGCGGGATCGCCACGCGCCTGCTCAAGGGGCTGCTCGCCGCCGAAAGCGCGCGGGGTCAGCGGGCGATCGGGCTCGAGGTCCTGGCCGACAACCCGGCAGCCATCGCCGCCTTCGCAGCGGCGGGCTTCAAGCGCTCCTGGACGGTCACCATCCTCACCGGGCCGGTGTGATATCGTAGGCGCCTCGCTGCGCGAGTCGTGCAGGGAAGCCGGCACGGCCGGGGGCTGCGACGCGGTCCGTGGTAGACTCGCAGCATGCCCCTGCCGATCACCCCACCGTACGCGCCCATGGAGGCGCTCGCGAACGACGAACTGCCCAGCGGCAGCGGCTGGCGGTTCGAGCCCAAGTGGGACGGCTTCCGCTGCCTCGCCTTCCGCGATGGCGTCCGTCTTGATCTGCAATCCAAGTCCGGGCGGCCGCTGACCCGCTATTTCCCGGAGATCGCCGAGGCCCTGCGCGCCTTGCCCGCACGCCGCTTCGTGCTCGACGGCGAGATCGTCATCCCAGCCGGCAGCGGCCTGTCGTTCGACGCCCTGCAGCAGCGCATCCACCCCGCCGCCAGCAGGGTGGCGAAACTCGCGCTCGAGCATCCCGCGCTGATGGTGGCCTTCGACCTGCTGGTCGACGAACGCGGCCGCAACTTGGTCGCCCAGCAGCTGCGCATCCGTCGCCAGGCGCTCGAACGCTTCGCGTCCGCGCACCTGCGCGGCTCGGATCGCATCCGCCTCTCGCCCTCGACCGCTTCGCGGCCGCGCGCGGTGCGCTGGCTGGCGCGCAGCGGGCGTGCCCTCGACGGTGTCATCGCCAAGCGCGACGACCTGCCCTACCGATCAGGCGAGCGCGACGGCATGGTCAAGGTCAAGCCGGTCCGCACCGTCGATTGCGTGGTCGCCGGGTTCCGTTGGCGCGAAGGCACGCGCCTGGTCGGTTCGCTGCTGCTCGGCCTGCACGACCAGGCTGGCGTCCTGCACCACGTCGGCTTCACCTCCGGCATCCGCGACGTCGAGCGCGACGAACTCACTCGCCGGATGGTCAAACTGGTCGCGCCGAGCAGCTTCACCGGCCGGGCGCCCGGTGGGCCGAGTCGCTGGGCCGGTGGCCGATCAGCCGAATGGGTGCCGGTACGCCCGGAACTGGTGGTCGAGGTCGCCTACGATCAGGTCACCGGCGAACGCTTCCGCCACGGTACGCGCCTGCTGCGCTGGCGCCTGGACAAGGCGCCGGAGCAGTGCGGACTCGACCAGATCACCGCGACCGGCCACGGTTACGGCGCGCTGCTGCGGGTCGGGGGCATCGCGCACTAACCTGCGCGGTTCGCTGCCCTGCTATTCGACAGCGCCCTCGCCAGGCGTCTCGTCCTCGTCCCGGGCGAGCGAGATCTCGTACTGCTCGCCCTCGACGGTGACGACTTCGCCACCGAACAGCTTGCGACCGGGACGCAGGTCCTCGACGCCGTCGACCAGGATGCCGCCGGCGCGCACCCGCGCCTTGGCCTGACCGCCGCTGCCGGCGATGTGCTGGAATTTGAGGAATTGCGCCAGGGTGATGTGCGGCCGAGCGGCCGGAGCGGCGTTCTCGGGAGTGGGAGCGGTTTCGTCTTCAGGACCAGGCATCGAGACGTCCTTTGATTTCCAGCCAGCGTTCACGGGGGAGCACGGCGCCCTGCACCTGGACCACGGCCGCGCCGGCAGCGGCGCCGAGGCGGCCGCAGACCTCGGGCGGCAATCCGCGCAGCCAGCCAGCCAGGAACCCGGCCGCCCAGCAGTCGCCAGCGCCGATGGTGTCC
>JACDEC010000311.1 GCA_013816645.1 Planctomycetota bacterium | reverse complement strand
GTCGAGGTGTCGTGCGGTCACCGCTCGGGCGCGTTGGCGCGCCTGGCCTTCGCGATGCCCGGCGTGACTGCGGCCGCCCGCGACGGTGGCATGCGCGTCACCCTCCCGCCCTGGTCGGTCGCGATCCTCGCCTGGCCAGCCGACTGAGCCGGACGCTCAGCCGACGGCCTGCGCGCGGATGCGCCGCGGCGCAGCGCCCAAGGCGCGGCGCACGAACTTGTTGAAGTGCTGGAGGTCGTGGAGCCCGACCATCGCCGCGACTTCGGCCAGCGGCAGGGTGGTGCCGACGAGCAGGTCGCGGATGCGCGCGCAGCGCTGCATCGCCAGGTACTGGCTGGGCGAGACCCCGAGGTGTTCGCGGAAGATGCGTCCCAGGCTGATCGGCGAGCGCCCGACCTGCGCCGCCAGCCAGGCGACGGCTGGCTGGCCGGTGGGATGCCCGGCGAGCGCGGCCAAGGCGGCGTCGAGGATGGCCGCCGTTCCTGAAGCGGCGTCGGTGCGCCGCCCGAGCGCCGCCACTTCGTGCAGCAGGTGCCACACCGCGGCGCTGGCGCGCAGGGGGTCGCCGGGTGCGATGGCGATGGCCTGGCGCAGCGCGCGTTCCAGCGCCGGGGATTCCGGGCCCGGGTCGACCACCGCGGGCAGGCCGACCACCCCGCTGCGCCCGATCGGGATGAAGCGGACCTCCCACTGCAGGCAGTTCGGTTCGAACGCGAGATCGACCACGGTTCCAGGTGGCGTCGCGCACACGCTGCCCGGACGCAGCTCGCGGCGCCAGCGCCCATCGGGGTCGGCGATCGAGCCATGACCGTGCATCAGCGCCAGGCCCCACTGCCCATCCGGCTGCCGCCAGCGCATCCGTCGACGCTCCGTGCCGGCGGTCTGGCGCACGCAGGCCAGCACCACGATCCTTGGCGGACGCGCGAGCGGCAATGGCCAGCTGGGGATCGCGCCATCGCTCATCGCCGGGATCCTCGTGCGCCCATGGTGTCGGCGCGCGACCGTCAGGCCATTGGCAGCACCGCGGCTGTGCGGGCGCAGGTCAAGCGCGCTGGGCCAACACTACCCACGCCGCGACGTGGATCGCGACCACCAGCCAGAACACCAACTGATAGCTGACTTTGGCATTCTTGTGGCGGAGCAGCTGTTGGGCGACCAGCGCGCCCGGCCAACCGCCGAGCAGTTCGAGGGCATGCAGCGTGGCCTCGGCGATGCGCGGGCGGCCGGCTCGGGCGGCGCGTTTGTCCACGGCATAGGCGATGACGGTGATCGCGCTCATCAGCGCGTAGGCCGCCAACGCCCACGCCAGCACCGGCGTGTCGCGCAGCTGCGACCAAAGGTTCACAGATCGCGGCCCTGCATCGGCGCCTGCGGCGGCAGCACGAAATCGAGCGGGCGGTCCAGCAATCGCCGACCCAGGCGGCGCATCAGTTCGCGCACATCGGCGCGCGGGACCTCCAGGGCGCGCACCGCGGTCCAGAAGCTGAGCGCGAAGCTCACTCCGAGGTTCAGCACGAACATCGTGCTGATGCCCGCGACCGCGAGCAGGAACCAGCCGCTGGAATACCAGCCGCTGGGCAGGCTGCCGCAGGCGGTGAAGAGCATGCCGGTGGACAGGGTGACGTGGCGCACGTCGATCGGCAGGCCGGAGAAATGCCCGATCGCCGGCACCATCCCGAGCATCAGGCCGAGGCTGATGTTCGAGCCCCACGAAGCGATGTGGCGCCGCCAGGACTTGCCCCAGCGCGCGAGGCGGTCGCGGCCGAGGCGATCGCCGAGCGCATGGTCGGCGATGCCGCGATGGATGCGGTGGCAGGCGCTCCAATTGTCGATCCACCCGCCGATCACCGCGGACCACCACAGGATCACCCCGGTCAGCGCGGCGAAGAACACCGTGCCGCTGGTCAACGGGCTGAAGCTGTCGTAGGTCTTGCGCGCAGTCGCCTCGTCAAGGAACTGCCGACCGAAAGCCTGCTCCCAGACCGTGGTGAAGGCCAGCGCGCCGAGCGCCACCATCAGCACGTTGCCGAACGCGGCGACGAGCTGCGAATGGCAGATGCGGGTCATGCGGTCGACGATCTCGTCGAAGCGCCCGGTCGATCGCTGATCGCGCAGGATGGTGGCGATGGTCGCAGCGGTCATCGCCGGCTGCTTGGTCGCCAGCACCAGGTGCAGGTGGTGCAGGAGCAGGAACGAGATCGCGTAGTTGAGCCCGTAGAGCAGGCCGTGCGCGAAGTCCGAACCCGGGAGCTGCGCCGCGACTAGCTTGACCGCGGTGGTGCCGACGGTGAGCACGCCGCCGCCCGCGGCGGCGAGCAGGAGGTGGCCGTATTCGCGACGGTCGCGGGCGATCGCGTGGTTCCCGTACTCGCCCGAACGCTCAACGATCCGGCTGTGCAGCAGGCGCAGGTTGGTGGCCGCCAGGGTGCGCAGGCTGCGCGCCTGGTGGAGGTGGCGGACCAGGCGGGTGAGCAGGCGCTGGATCATCGCCGAGCGTTCGACGCCGGGCGGGGTGACCAGGATCGCCCCGAGCATGTCCAGGCGGTTCAGGCAGCGGTCGAGCACGTGCAGGCTGAAGACGATGTCGACCGAGATGCCTTCGCTGCGGACCTGGCGGTTGATCTCGATGAGTTCGGCGCGGCAGGCGGCGATCGCCGTCGACCACGCGCCGCCCGCGTCGTTGCGGTCGGCCATGACGTCGGCCTTGCCAGCAGGGGTGCTGTTCCAGCCCGCGAGCATGCCCTCGGCGGCGCGGGTCAGGCGGTAGAACGGCGATTCGGTCACCGCCACCGTCGCCGAGCGCGAGCGCAGCTTGGGCGCCAGGCCCTCGGCCCTGACCCGTACGCACAGCAGGTGCACCGCGTCGGTCACCGAGCGGCGCAGGGTGGTCCAGGTCTGCGAGTCCGCCGGCGGCAGGATCACCTCGAGCATCCGCGCGAAGAGCTCGGGCGGCCAACGCTCGAGGCGGGCGACGTGCCCACGGTTGCGGTAGCAGCGGCGCAGGAATTGGCGCAGATCCGGGGTGTCGCGCGGTTCGGGCAGCAGCTTGGCCCACAGCCGCGCGGTGCCCTCGGCGAGGAAACCGCGATCGGAGGGGATGCCCGATTCGGCGAGCAGGCTGCAGGCGTCGGCCTCGGCGAACAGCGCGGCGACCGCGCTCTGGACGCTCTGCCGCACCGGCGAGCAGGTCTCGAGCGCGTGCAGCAGCATGCGCAGGCGCGCGCTGTCGGCCGAACCGAGTTGCGCGCCCTGCTGGTCGCCGCTGGCGTGGACCAGGACGCCCTCGCGCGTCCAATCGAGCAGGGCGATCCAGCGCTCGAGCCGCTCGGCGCTGGTATCGGCGCGGGCGAAGGCGCCGAGCAGCGCCGCCATCGGCGGCAGCAGGGGATCATCGCGCTGGGACGCATGGAGCGCCGCGCGCAGGTCATGGAGCATGGAAGTATCCGGCCTGGGCGGGGGGCCTTTTGTAACACCGATGCCGGGAAGTCCAGTGAGCCAGAACGACTGTGCGGCGGGTTGTTGTTGCCGCAGTAGTTGGCGTCGGCCGCAGCTGGTGGCTTTGCTGGCGGTCCGGTCGAGGAGCGAATGGAGTGATCGTGGGGAACAATCGGTCCGGAACAGCTCGACCCGATCCTGATGTTCAGCGGGCAACGTCGGCTGCGCGTGTTGAGATCAGCACTGGAGTCTGAGGACTGGATGCCCGATGCCATCCAGGGACGGCCGCTCCTGCGCGGCGGCGAGGAACGACCAGGAGCCGAACGAAGGCACTTCCACGAGGTAAGCGACGCGTTGGCGGGTCGCGAGCGCGATCGCGAAGGCCGTGACGACTTGAGACCAGCTGCCGTGCAGGAAGGGCGACCCCGCGTGCATGGCCAGGCCGCCGCGCACGCTGACCAATGCCGCGGCCCGATTCACCAGCTGTGCGAAGCGGCTGGCGTCGAATCCGGGATGATCCGGATCGGTGAGATCGAGGTAGACCGCATCGAAGCCGGCCGTCGGTAGGCGGGCGATCGCCGATTCGGCGTCCGCACATACTACCGACACGCGCGGATCGCTGAGCGCGCCTTCGTTGATCGCTGTCAACGCCGGATGCGTGGTCGCCAGTTCGAGGACCAGCGGCTCATGGTCGATGACCGTGACCGTAGCGCGTGGGGCGCACGCCAGCACGTCGCGCGCCGCACAGCCATCGCCGCCGCCGATGATCAGGACGCGCGGGTCGGGACCAACGGCGGCGATCAGCGGTCGCACCAACGCGGCGTGATAGCGGCGCTCATCCGCTGACGATAACTGGAGCACCCCGTCGAGGTACAGGGCCAAGCCATGCTCGAGGTCGTCCAGGCGGACGCGATGATGCCGGCCGACGCGGTCGAGGCTGTTCGTACTGCTCGACATCGCTATCGTCCTCGCGGCATGATGGGAGCAGCATCGAATCCGGATCTCGTCAGGGAACAGGCGTATCCGTCGATGTGCGGACTGCGCTTCGCGGAGCCACCGCCGGACGCGGTCGGACTGCGTCGCGAGATCCTCTTCGCCGCTTCGAAATGGGACGCGCAGGTCGGCGACATCGATGCGATCGCAACCTCGCCGCTGGTGTTGTCGCGTGCCGCCTGGCAGCGACTCGCGCTCGACGCAGCGTCTCTCGCCGGGGAAGTCCTCGCCGCCGAAGGTGCGATGGAGGCATCGGGGACGACCGGTCGGATGCCGAGGCGTTTGCGCTCCGTAGCGCCCTCTGGTGCGCGT
>JACDEC010000310.1 GCA_013816645.1 Planctomycetota bacterium | reverse complement strand
CCCCCCCCCCCCCCCGACCCCTGGCCCCCGTCTCCGTCCGCCCTATAACGCCCCGCTGTGAACGAGATCGCCTTTCGTGGCGCGGATCAGCTGTACGCCTCCGAGCGCTTCAGCCTGGCGATCGAACGCTTCGCGACGCCCGACGGCGAGATCTCGCGCCCGGTCATCCATCACCCCGGCGCGGTGGCGATCATCGCCCAGCCCGAGCCGGGCACGCTGCTGCTGGTGCGTCAGTACCGCTATTCCGTCCGCCGCTGGACGCTCGAGATCCCGGCGGGCACGCGCAACGCCGGCGAGGAGCCGCGCGCGACCGCGGCCCGCGAGCTCCGTGAAGAAGCCGGCTACGACGCCGCGTTCCTCGACGAGCTCTGCCGCTTCCACCCCGCGATCGGCGTCTCGGATGAAGAGCTGATCATCTTCCGCGCCGCCGCGCTCAGCCGGGTGCCGCCGGCGCCGGAGCCCGGCGAACTGGTCGCGCCCGAGATCGTCGCGCTGGGCGACCTGGCGCGGCTCACCGCCTCAGGCGAGATCTGCGACGCCAAGACCCTGATCGCCTTCGCGCTGCTCGGCCAGGTCCTGCCAGCCAAGGGCTGCCGCTCATGCTAGCCGAGGTCGGACGCAGCATCCTGCACAACGCCGAGATCGCCGGGCGCTGCCTGAGCCTGCTCGGCCGCGCGCTGCTCGCGCTGCGCCACATCGGCCGCGGGCGCTCGCAGATCGTGCGCCAGCTCGACATGGCGGGCTTCGGATCGATCCTGGTGCTGTGCCTGATCGCCGGGCTGACCGGCATGATCATGGCCGTGCAGACGGGATCCGAGCTCGAGAAGTTCGGCGTGCTCAAGAATCTCGGCGCGATCATCGGCGCGACCTTCTGCTGCGAGATGGGCCCGATCTGGGCGGCGGTGATCGTGCTGGCGCGGGTCGGCGCCTCGATGGCCGCCGAGCTCGGCACCATGACCGTCAACGAGGAGGTCGATGCGCTCAAGGTGATGTCGATCGACCCGGTCCGCTACCTGGTGATGCCGCGCATCCTGGCGCTGATGATCTCCATGCCGCTGCTGACCACGATGGCCGACTTCGTCGGCCTGCTCGGCGGCGCGCTGGTCACCAAGGCGCAGTTCGGCCAGCCCCTGCGCACCTTCATGGAGAGCGCCCAAGGCCTGCTCGATGGCATGGACTTCTACAGCGGGCTCTTCAAGTCGTTGGTGTTCGCGGTGATCATCGGCACGATTTCGTGCGACCAGGGGCTGGCGACCAAGAATGGCGCCGAGGGCGTCGGCCGCGCCACCACCGCCACCGTGGTGCTGAGCATCGTCTTCGTGCTGCTCTCCGACCACATCATGAACTACATCCTGCTCAAGGTCATCACACCGCTGATGGGCCTGACATGATGCGCCGCGCCGCCACCAATCCCGGCACCGACCGCCACACCGGACCGGTGCAACAGGTCGAAGACTGGCCGGCCGAGCGTCTCGAAGCCGGATCGCCGCTGGTCCCGCCGCCGCCCGGCAAGCAGGTGCTCATGCAGGTGCGGGCGCTGACCAAGGCCTTCGGGCCGCGGCGCATCCTGCGCGGCATCGACGTCGACATCTGCGCCGGCGAGACCTTCGTGATCCTCGGCGGCTCGGGTTCGGGCAAGACCACGCTGATCAAGCACCTGATGGCGATGCTGACCCCGGACAGCGGTTCGGTGGTGGTCGACGGGCTCGACCTCGCCAAGGCCACGCCCGAGCAGCTGGTCGAATACCGCAAGAAGATGGGCGTGGTCTTCCAGAACGCCGCGCTGCTCAATTCGCTGACCGTGCTCGAGAACGTCGGCCTGCCACTGACCGAGGTCGAGCAGCGACCCGCCGACGAGGTCCGCGCGCGGGTGGTCGAGGCGCTGCGCCAGGTGTTCCTGCCCGCCGATGAGATCCTCGACCTCAAGCCGGCGAGCCTGTCGGGCGGCATGCGCAAGCGCGTCGGCATCGCCCGGGCGATCATCCAGAAGCCGAGCATCATCCTCTACGACGAGCCGACCACCGGACTGGACCCGGTCACCGTCAACGGCGTCAACGAGCTGACCCTGCAGCTGCAGCAGAAGCTCGGGGTGACTTCGATCGTCATCACCCACGACCTCGACGCCGCGTTCATGATCGCCGACCGCATCGCCGTGCTTTACAAAGGCCGCTTCATCGCGGTCGGCGACAAGCGCGCGATCGGCGACAACCCGCATCCCGTGCTGCGTCAGCTGCTCACCGGTTCCACCACGGGGCCGCTGACCGAGGACTTCCTCACGGCCAAGAAACCCGAAGGCGCCCCATCATGAGTCCCCGTCGCGCAGCCATCAGCAGCGAGGTCCGCGTCGGCCTGCTGTTCTTCCTCGGCCTCGGGCTGATGATCTGGTTCACCTTCTTCGTCAACAGCCTGGGCGGCGCGTCCGGCGAGTACCGCATCCGCTTCCGCAAGGTCAGCCAGCTGCGCGACGGCGATCCCGTGACCTACAACGGCGTGCGCGTCGGCACCATCGCCGAGGTCTCGCCCGAGCTGATCGACGGTTCGCCGATGGTCGGCGTGCGCTTCGCCATCGACAAGGAGTTCCTCGGCCACGTGCTGATCGGACCCGAGACCATCTGGCGCATCAACCTCGGCGTGCTCGGCGGCGGAACCCTGGAGATCATCTCGACCGGCGGCAAGCCGGTGAAGGAGGCCGATCTCAGCAACGTCACCGGCACCGAACCGGTCGGCATCGGCGAGGCGATCGCCAGCATCCGCGAGGTGGTCGAGGAGAACCGCGCCGACATCAACCGCGCGGTCAAGGCCTTCGGCGACGCGTCGACCCAGGTCGCCGGCCTGGTTCAGGAGAACCGCGAGACCGTCAAGAGCGCGCTGGCCAACATCGACACCATGTCCGGCCAGGTCGGCGAGATGGTCAAGGAGAACCGCGACACCGTGAAGACCGCGCTGACCAACGTCGCGCGCGCGTCGGACCAGATCGCCGAGATGGTCAAGGAGAACCGCAACGACCTCAAGCTCGCGCTCGCCGCGCTGCCGGCCACGGTGCAGAACGTCGGCGACGCCGCCAAGCGCATCGAGGACACCATCGCCGCCAACCAGGAGGGCATCCGCAAGGCGATCGACGGGATCGCCGCCTTCGCGCCGCGCCTCGACCGCATCGGCGCCAACCTCGAGGTCATCACCCGCCAGATTTCCGAGGGCAAGGGCTCGATCGGCAAGCTGGTGATGGAGGACGACCTCCACGACAAGGCGGTCGGCGCTGTCGACAGCTTCGCCCAGCGCCTCGAAGAGGTGAAGCCGATCACCAGCACGCTCAGCGACCTCAAGTTCTACGCCGGCGTCTCGGGCGGTATCAACCTCGACAACGAGGTCGAGACTGGCCACGCCTACGTGCGCATCGAACCGCGTTCGTGGAAATACTACCAGGCTGGCGTGTCCTACCGCACCTCGCCGCGCGGCCGCGACACGCTGCCCGAGGATGACGACCTGCCCATCACCCTCGACCTGCTGCTCGGCTGGCGGTTCTTCCCCGACGACGACGACCAAAACTACCACCTGACCATCGCCGGCGGCGTCATCGAGAGCAAGCTGGGCGCCAAGATCGAAGTGCCGATCTGGGGCCGCTACCTCGGGCTGGTCGGCATGGCCCGCCAGAAGGACAACGACCGCGAAGCGCTGCATCGACTGTACGAAGACGGCAGTGCGCTGGTGCGCGCGACGCTCGACTACCGGCCATGGGAGCGCTACGGCTTCTACCTGTCCGCGGGCGTGGATGACCTGGTCGACGATCCGCGTCCCTGGGTCGGCATCCGCGCCGAGATCCTCGACAACGACCTGCGCAACCTGGCGACGGTCTCCAGCTTCGCGCCCTGAGATGCACGAGATCGCGATCATCCTGCTCGCGTGCGCGGGCATCGGTTACTGCGTCGCCGCCGCGCTGCGCTGGCGCTCTCTGCGCGCCGAAGCCGCCCCGGTGGCGATGTGGCCGCTGGGCTTGGCGCTGGTCCTGCACAGCGCCAGCGTGGTGATCAGCGTGGTCGACGGACGCTTCCCCGACTTCACCTTCGCGGTGCTCGGGGTGTGGGCGGCGATCGCCAGCCTGGTCTTCCTGGCGCGCTTCCTGACCGTGCCGAGCAAGTGGCTGCTCGCCCTGCCCGTCGGCGGCATGGCCTTGCTGGTGGTGGCCGGCGCGCTGGCCGGACGGGTTCCCGCGCCGGAAGGAGGCGGCGGCCGTGCGATCATTACCGTGCACCTGCTGTTCATGGCCGCGCACCTCGCCGCGGCGGTGCTGTCCGGCGCGTCGGCGATCCTCTACCTGCTCGCGGTGCGCCAGCTCAAGGCAGCCAGCGCCGGCGCCTTCCAGCTGCCCAACCTGCCGCAACTCGACCACCTCTTCGAGCGCAGCCTGGTCGCGGCCACCGCCCTGCTGATCGGTGGCCTGGCCACCGGCGGCGCGGCGATCCAGTACCGCGACGGTTTCAGCTTGCTGCATCCGACCGCGCTGCTCGCACTGGTGACCATGGCGGTGCTGATCGCGGCGCTGGCGCTGCGCCTGGCCGACCGCCTCGGCCGGCGCGGGACCGCCTGCGCGGCGATCGGCGTGCTCGCGCTCAACGCGGCTTCGGTGTTCAGCGTCCTGGTCGACCAGCACGGATGACGCAGGACCGGACGACTCCTGCGCAGCCGGGCCGGGCCGAGCTGCCGCTCACCGTGGTTGGCCTCGACCACCACCGCACCCCCGTGC
>JACDEC010000309.1 GCA_013816645.1 Planctomycetota bacterium | reverse complement strand
GCCTCGAGCTGCGCGACCAGCGCCTCGCCATCCCGCGCCTGCAGGGCCGCCGCGCGCAGCAGCGAGGCGAGGTCGCTGGCGGCACCGTCGGCGATCCGCCACAACTCGGTGGCGGCGCGGTTGCGGGCGATGATGCGGCCCCGTTCGTCAGTGGCGACGATGCCGTCGGAGGTCGAATCGATGATCGCGCGCAGCAGCCGACGGTTCTCGTCATCTCGCGCGGCGGTGACCAGCTGCGCGCGCTGTTCGTTGATCTCGATCTCGCGCCGCGACCGCTCGATCGCCATGCCCATCAAGCGCGTCGCGACGTCCACCAATTCCAGCTCGCGCGCGGTCGGTTCGCGCACCTCGCGCCAGCACATGCTGACGGTGCCGCGGACTTCGCCGCCATCGCCGAGCACCGGGGTGGACCAGGCCGCCTTGATACCGTAGCCGAGGATCCAATCGCGGTACGGCCCCCAGCAGGGATCGCCGCCGTTCGCGATATCGGTGGAGACCATCCTACGGCCGAAGAACGCGGCGGCTCCGCATGATCCGGCCTCGGGACCGATCGGGCAGCCGTCGACGGCGGCGACGAATTCCGCCGGCCAGCTCGGCGCCGCGCCGAGGCGCAGGCGGCCCTCGGCGTCGACCAGGTAGATCGTGCTCAACGCGCCCGGCGCCTGGTCCTCGATCAGGCCGACGATGCCGGCCAGGATCTCGTTGAGCGGCAGGTTGCGCGCCATCAGTTCGAGCACCCGCTTCTGGTGGACCAGCAACTGCTCGGAACCCACGCGCTCGGTGCGGTCCTCGATGACCACGATCCGTTCGCTCGCCGTGGGACCGACCGGCGTCGCATGGATGCGCAACGCCAGGGCATGGCCCTGCGCGTGCACCGACTGGACGTCGCGCGGTTCCTGGCTCGCCCAGGCCTGCGGGTGCTCGGCGTTGGCCGAGAACAGCTCGGCGTAGGTCCGCTGGGCGAGTTGCTCGCGAGTCAGGCCCCAGATGCGCGCGGCGGTGGCGTTGCCATGGAGCAGGCGGCCGTCCGAATCGACCAGCACGATGCCGACGCCGGCCTGGGTGAAAGCGGCGTCGAGGTCGTTCCAGCCGAGACCAGGCCAACCACCGAGTCGCGGGTGGAGCGCATCCGCCGCCGCGCGGGTCCGCTGCGCCACTGCCCGCACCAGCGATTGCACAAACGTTGCCATGGTCCGAGCAAGTCCTCAGCGGGGAAACCACGAGGATGACGACTCCCCTCGGCTGTCCAGGTGCCGTACCAGCAACGAGGGTGATGGGAATACTAGCGGCTGGCCGCGTTCGGACGGTCGCAGACGACGCTGCTCAACCGGGCTGACCTGGCCGCGGGGACGACCTTCCGACCTTCACCACCATGGTGCGCGCGAGCAGGTCATGGGCACACATCCGCTGCTTATTGAAGAAGATGAACACGGGGTCGATCAATGCCAACCATGGGCCCACGATCGGTACCGATGCGATCACCGAGAGCGGCAACACGCGCAGGAGCAGGATCCGCTTGAGTGGCACCCGCCCTGCGCCATCGCAGTCGATGATGCGGATGCCGTGCAGCAGCTTGCCGATGGTCTGTCCGTGACGATGCAGCAGCACACCATGCAGCGCCAGGTAGACCGCCAGGCCGAATACGAAGAGAATGGCTTGGTCGGCGAACGTGTAATCGGGAGACGGTTGCGTGAACACCTCCTTGCCGAGGACGTAGAGCACGAATCCGAGATTGATCCCGACTCCGAGGAGGCCGTCGATCACGGCTGCGGCCAAACGCGACCAACGCGATGCGTAGATCGAATCGACGGGCAGCATCTTCCCCAGCGGGAGCGCCGCGACATCACTCTGCGCGGGTGCCTGGTACGGGTTGTCAATGCGCTGCTCCATCGTCTTGACGACGTTCGCCAGACACCCTTTCGCCGGGACACCAGCGTCAAGCGAACGTCGGGCGTCCGCTGCTGCGGCGCATGCCGATCCCGGTCGCTTCGCGTTTTGCGGGGCGGAGCCGGGCGTTCAGCCGTTGCTCACCGGGGCGCTGGGCGCATGCGAGCGGATCTCCATCACGTTCAGGCAGCCGGTCTCGCCGGAATCCGCGGTGACGGTCAAGGTCAGGGTGCCGTTGCTGGTCGGCACCAGATCGCGCAGCGTGGCGGTCTGTTTGGTGTTGTTGCGGGCATCGAGCGTGGTGAACGCCGAGCCGACGGTGTAACGGGCGATCCAGGCATGTTCGATCCGCGAGCCGAAGAACACCAGATCGTAGGACTTCGCGGGATCGAGATTGCCGATCGTGACCTTGCCGGTCGCGTGCTGGTTGCTCGCCACCCAACCCTGCTGCGCGGTCTGCGGGTAGAGCGCGGACGAGGCCACGCCCGAACCGTCGGACCAGACGAAGCCCTGGGTGATGGCGATGGAGACCGCGGTCCTGGTCCCATTGGTGGCGATGGCGTTGACGACTCCGGGCGATGCCTGATGTCCGCTGACGTTGTTCCAATTGCCCGGGGTCGCCAGCGAGGCGGGTCCGAAATCGACGAGCAGGGTGACGTCGCCGGTCGCGGGATCGGGAGTCGGAGGGGGCGGCGGAGCCGGGTTGCCGCCGCTGCGGGAACGGATCTCCAACACATTGAGGCAGCCGGTGCCGCCCGATTCGGCGGTGACCGACACCACCAGGGTGCCGCCGGCGGTGGGCACCAGGTCGGCGAGCGTCGCGGTCCGGCTGGTGTTGTTGTTGGCGTCGAGCGTGACGAAGCGCGAACCCACCGTATAGCGCGACACCCAGGCGTCGTTGATCGACGAGCCGAAGAAGACGAGGTCGTAGGTCTTCGCGGGATCGAGGTCGCTGATGGTGATCGCACCGGTGGTGGTCAGGTCGCTGGCCACCCAACCACGCTGGGCGGTCTGCGGGTACAGCGCCGAGGACGCCACGCCACGGTCGGCGGCCCATACGAAATTCCTGGTGATGGCGATGTCCAGCGCGGTGCCCGCCCCAGTTGAATCGACCGCATTGGCCACCCCGTGACCGGCGCTGTAGCCGGGGATGCCGTTCCAACCGGTGCCGCTGGTCATCACCGCGGCTGGTCCGAAGTCGACGCGCACGGTGACGTCGCCAGTCGCCGCGACGGCGTTCACCGTGAGCGCGAATGCGCGCGCGGCGCTCAGCGATCCGTCGGACACGCTCACGGTGATGGTCGCGGATCCACTCTGGCCGGCGGCCGGCGTGATGGTGACGGTGCGATCGGCTCCGCTGCCGCCGAGGACGACGTTCGCCGCCGGCACCAGGGTGGGGTTCGACGAGGACGCCGTGACCACCAACGCCGTGGCGGCGGTCTGCGTGTCACCGACCGTGAAGGCAATGGCGCCGGTGCTACCGCCCGCGGAGATGGTCCGGTCGCCGATCGGCGAGATGGTCGGAGCGGTATTGGAGAGCGCCGCGCCGCGCTTCGAGCGCAGCAGCCATTCATAGGCGCTGAGATTGAAGACGTTGCTGCGCCAATTCGGGTCGTAGGCCGCGTTCCAGGCCGCGGCGGTGTGGTCGGCGCCGGGGATGCCGGTGGCGACCGCCGGCTGGGCGGGAGGCGGATTGCCGCCGTTGATCATGCCGACGAACTGGTTGGCCTTGGCCATCCAGGCATCGTTGGCACCGCAGATCGTCCAGACGTTGACGCCGGTGCCGCCGATGCCCGGGATGTTCGCTTCCTCGGCGCCGGTATTGGTGCCGGCCGCGCTCACCGGCAGGATCGCGGCGATCTTCGCGGCGAAGGTCGCGTCGTTGTTGGTCACCGTCGACCAGGTACCCGCCCCTCCGGCCGAAACCCCGGTGACGTAGACGCGCGCGGGGTCGACGCGGTAGCGCGCCTGGACGTCGCGCAGGATGTGCTGGAGGTGCGCGTAGGAGTATGACCAGCGCGACGCCGACGGCGCTTGCGGCGATACCACGATGAACTCGTAGGTCCGACCATCGATCGGATTGACCGCCTGGGGATTCCATCCCTGGGCGATCTTCTGGGGGAGCGCGGTGCCGAGCAGGTTGTTCAATCCGGCCACGCCGTCGCCGACCTCGCCCGCTCCGTGCAGGAAGATGATCAGCGGATACTGCGCGGTCGAGTTCGCGTAGCTGGGCGGCAGATAGGTCAGCCCATAGGTCGGCGAATTCCAGGCGGTGATCGGATACTGGTCGACGAGCTGCCGGCCGATGGTCTCGGCCTGGACGGCGCCGGCCACGGCGAGCAGGATAAGGACGCTGAGCGTGGTCCGGATCCGAAGGCCCAGGTCGGGAATCGATCGCGCTGTCGATAGGTAATGCATGGAGTGCCCTTTGCCGCGTGGGTTGGCGATGGTGTCGGCCCGGTCGCAGGCGCCGTCCGAGGTAATCGCTGATCCCGACGCCTGGGGTTTACATTTCCTCTAAACACAGCTCCGTGAACGACTTATAGGTCGTCAGCCCGCTGAGCCTTGGCGGTGACGGGCGCCCAGGGAATCACTGCAGCGCGCCGCGCTGTCGCTCCCTAAGCGCCGCGCGCTCAAGGTCTTGGAACACTGTTTGACCCCCGGGGACGTTTCCGATCAATACCTGGTGTGGACACCGTCGATTGGGATCGCTTGGCCGGAGCAGCCGCACGTGGCGACGAAGCGGCGTTCACCGAACTGGCGCAGGGCCTGCTGCTGCCCCTGCGCGTGGTGATCGCCCGCCGCCAACCCCGCGCCGATATCGCCGATGAAATCCTCCAAGAGGCGCTGGTCACCATCCATCGCCAGCTC
>JACDEC010000308.1 GCA_013816645.1 Planctomycetota bacterium | reverse complement strand
GATCCCCCCAATGCAACGGGGGCGTCGCCGGCAGCCCGGTGATGCGCAGCCCCTGCTCGCCAGCGACGACGTGCGATCCGAATGCGGGGCTCAGACCGAGCCGTTCGCGATCGGCCGCCCGGGGCGGGCGCGACCGCCGCGGTCGAGCGCATGGCGGGGTGGCTGGCCACCCATTATCGCGACGATGTCGACATCAGCGCCTGCGCCGCCGCGGTGGGCCTGCATCCCGGCTACGCGATGACCGCCTTCCGGCGCGCGTGCGGCACCACCATCCGCCAATACCTCGAACGTCTGCGCCTGGCTCATGCCCAGCGCCTGCTGGTGCTCAGCGACGACGACGTGCTCGGCATCGCGCTCGCCGCCGGCTTCGGCTCGCTCGCGCGCTTCTACGTCGCCTTCCGGCGCGCGCACGGCACGACTCCGGCGGCGTGGCGGCGCGCCCAACGCGGGGCGCGATGAACCCGGCGCTTGCCATCGCCATCGCCTTGCGCGCTTCCCTGATCATCGCGGCGCTCGGATGGGGCATCTCGCTGGCCGCGGTGGTGCTGCCGCACGACCAGGCCTTCGCCGTGCTCTCGAGCATGGCCGGCGAGGAGATCGCGCCCTCGCCCATCCTCGGCTATTGGCTGCGCATGACTGGTCTGGCCTTCGCCTTCATCGGCTGCCTGTTCGGGTACTGCGCCTGCGCGCCGCTGCGCGTGCCGGGCCTCACCCGCGCTCTGCTGGCGTTCAACCTGCTGAGCGGGGTGGCGTTCCTGGTGGTCGGCGCGGCGTACGGACTCGACGACCACCCCTCTGCGGCGGATGCCTTGTTCGGCCTGTCGACCGGATGCATCGGTCTGATCGCGCTGGGTTTGGCCGAACGGGACGACCGCCCGTCGCCCACGTAGGGGGCTGGGCGACAGCCAGAGGGCGATGATATGGCGCGGTGGTGCGGGCATGGCCCGAAGAGGCCCCGGACCCGGCAGCCCCGGACCACATGCGAAGGGCATCACAGGTGCTGTTGGGATAGGCAGATGCCTACTTCGGGTAGGTCGGCCGGACTTCGCGTCGGGTCGGGGGGATTCAGCGAGGCGAATGTCGGGAGGCCGATAGGGTGCCGACATGGCGACCTCAGACCCCGACCGGCTCCAGGCCCACCTCCAGGCGCTCGCACAGCGCGAAGCCGAGGCCCTGGTCGAATACAAACAAGTGAACGATCAGGCCGAGACCGTGCGTGCGCGCGCTATCGCTGGTGAGCTCGAACGCATCGCCCGTCGGCGCCGCGAGTTGATGCTCGCCATGCCGCGCGAAACCTGACCCGACCGACCGACCGAGTCGTTTCGTTTCAGGCCGTACTGGTCGCCTGGTCCTCCGCTTCCCTGGTGATGCGTCCTGGCTCATCCGTCGCAGCCCCGGCACGTCGTGTCGGCGTCGCTCGCTGAGGCCATCGCAGGCATCCCCGCAGTCTCGACGTGGTGTGCGCCCAGCCGTCCGAGCGACCTCGTCGTCGGCTGCTTGATCGCAGTGATGCGCCCCCGATGACTGGCGGCCACGCTCATCCGGGGACCGCCATGCGCACGCTTCCGACGACATTCGCACTCCTGCTCGCGGCGCTCCTGCCCGCGGCGGAGGGCATCCCGCGGATCCCGATCGGGGACAGCGAGACCATCGTCCTCTACGGCGACAGCATCACCGAGCAGAATCTCTACGCCGCGTTCATCGAGAACTTCCTGATCACGCGCTTCCCGGACAAGCAGCTGCGGATCTACAACTACGGCTGGTCGGGCGACACCACTGCCGGCGGCAATCAGCGCTTCGCCCGCGATGTGGCTCCGTGCAAGCCGACCCTGGTCTTCGTGGATTACGGCATGAACGACGGCCGCTACGCGCCCGCCGACGAGCAGATCCGCGCCGGGTACCTCGCCGCGCAGCGCGATCTCGCCGCCACCATCAAGGCCGCGGGCGCGCGCGAGGTGCTGATCACCACCTCGCCGATCGATCCCGACCGTCGCGCCGACAAGGACACCTACAACGAGGCGCTGGCGCTGATGGCCGATGGCGTGCTCGCGCTCGGCACCGAGTTCGGCATCGCCACCGCCGACATCTTCCATCCCATGCGTGAGGAGCAGCGACTGGCCAAGGTCACGGATCCGGCCTTCACCCTGATCCCCGACTCGATCCATCCCGATCCCGCCGGCCATCTCGTCATGGCCTACCACGTCCTGCGCCGGTTGGACGCACCCGCCGGGGTCGGCGCGATCACGGTACGCGGCAAGCAGGTCGCGGCCGCGAACGGCGCCTCGGTCAGCGCGGCGACGGTCACCGCCGACGCGATCTCCTTCGAACTCGCGCTCGCCTGCCTGCCCTGCGCGGTGCCGGCCGCGGCGCGGCGCGGACTCGCGGTGGTGCCTTTCCAGGAAGAGCTCAACCGCCTCGCCCTGACCGTCGAGGGGCTGACGGGCTCCTGGGCGCTGTCGGTCGGCGATCGCGAGGTCGCCACCTTCACCGCCGAGCAACTCGGCGCCGGGGTCGACCTGGCGATCATCGAGGGCACGCCCTGGGCCGAAGCCGCGCAACGCGTGTGGGACCTGGGCCAGCGCCGCTGGCACCGGCATTTCGACGCCTGGCGGGGCCTGGGCATGGAGAACGACCCGATGCTCAAGCAGCACCCCGCCCATCTCGCCATGATCCAGGCCGCGGCGGCGTACGTCGACGCGCTCGGCGAGGCGATGCGCTCCGCGGCCAAGCCCGGAACCTGGAAGGTCTCGCTCAGTCGTTCGACCCGGCTGGCGTTGAGTTCCATCGAGTTGGCTCCGGTGCTGCCCGCTGAGGCGGACTTCGAGCATCGCTATCCGCCGGAGACCGCACCCGACGCCGCGCGCTGGCAGCGCGTGCCGTTCACCGGGGTCATGGATTTCCAGCCGGTGCTCGGCGTCAACGACAACTGCGTGGTCCACGCACGGTTGCTGCTCGACGCGGATCGCGCGTGCAGCCTGCGGCTGATCCTGGGCAGCGACGACGGCCTGGTCGTCACCGTGAATGGCGTGCAGGCGCTCTCCAAGAATGTCGGCCGCGGCCTGCGCCCCGGCGATGACTCGGTCGACGTCCCCTTGCTCAAGGGCCGCAACCATCTGCTGTTCCGCGTCAGCCAGGGGGTCGGCGGGTACGGACTGGCGATCGATGCCAAGGTGCTCGGTGACGCCACGGTCGCGCAGTTCGCGCCGTAGGTATCGACAGCCCGCCGGCGTCGATGCCGAGCAGGGGTAGGGTGGTCGAGCGCTCGGCGAGGAGGTCGGGAAGTTGAAACTCCGTGAGGCGCTCGCGCCAATATGGGGTGGAACCTTCACCCCACGCCTGCCCAACGGCATGCCAACCTCAGGAGTCATCATGACCATTCGCCTCGCCCTCGCCGCCGCCACCTTGTGCGCCTTCGCCTTCGCCCCGGTCGGGATCGCCCAGGAGGAATCCCACCGTGCCGACAAGAAGGAGCACGACGCGCCGTCCTATCTCTACACCTACGTCGGTTCCGAGGGCAGCATCCTGACGTTCGCCCCCACCTCGCCGAAGATGGAGGCTGTGAATGCCATCGTGGGCAAGAAGACGGTCATCACCATCAACGGCAAGAAGGCCGCGGTCGCCGACCTGAAGAAAGGCGAACAGGTCCGCATCTCCATGGCCCGCAATGACGAGGGCCAGGACGTGGTCACCGTGATCCGCGTCGAACGCTGAGCGCAGGCCTGTCGGTGTCCTGCGAGGGCGCCGGCGGTGGGTGAAGTCCTTGAAACCTTCGCGCCCGCTCGCGCCAATATAGGGATATGAGCGATGCCCTTGCCGTCGCGACCTCCATTGATGGCCTGGCCGGCGCCCTCGCGCGGCTGGCCAGCGATCGCGATCCCGAGGCCTGGGCAGCGGTCCTGCAGCGCGCTGGTCCGCACGTGTGCCGGGTCATCGGGCGCATCAGCCGCGATGCCACCCTGGCGGACGATGCCGTCCAGGAGACCCTGCTCTCGATCCGCGACTGCGCGGGCAGCTTTCGCGCGGACAAGGGTGGAACCGACCCGGATCGCGCCGCCCTGCGTTGGATGATCGGCATCGCCGCCCATACCGCGATGAACCTGCATCGGAGACATTCGGCGAAGCGCGAATGCGCCATCGGGGAAGCCGGAGGCCTGATCGATCGCGGCTCGGCGAGCGCGCAGTCCGAACGCGTGGACACCGCCACCTTCCTCAAGCGCGCGCTGACCGAATTGCCTGACGCCGTCGGCAAGCCGATCGCGCTCCATTACCTGGGCCAGCTGACCTTGCAGGAGGTCGCCGACACCTTGAGCATCCCGCTGGGCACGGCCAAGGTCCGGGTCCACCGCGGATTGAAGCTGTTGCGATCGCGCCTGCAGCGGATCGGCATGGCGCTGTCGCTTATGGGAGTGGCTGGGCTGCTCGGGTCGTTGCCGGCGGTCACGGTGCCCGATCCCACCGGCTTCGCCCATCTGCTCACGTCGCAACGCCAACCCGTCGATCCCTTCCCGATGACGCAGGAGGTGGTTCAGGGCATGGCCATGGCGACCCGGCTCGTGCTCGGGGCCCTCGTCGTCGGCGTGATCGGCGTGATCGCGGTCGCATCGGCTCGGCGCGAGCCAGCTGTCGTCGAGACGCCAGCTCCTGTCTCGCCCGTATCGCCACCAGTCGTGACGACGCTCGTTCGACCCGAGCCGCCGTCGCCGCCGCAGCCGCCGCAGCCGCCGCCGCCGCCCGCGCCCGTGGCATCGCCAGCGCCGACGGCGTGGTCGTACAG